>NZ_PSLQ01000123.1:0-11468 GCF_040289685.1 Pyrinomonas sp. | reverse complement strand
TGTGCACGCATCGCACGTCCCCGCCGCACATCGTGATTTGCCCAGTCCAGTAGCTTTGTCCATTCGGGTCGGGCATGCGGCTGAGAAAGTCGATGTAGTGTTGATAGACGAAGAAATCGGCATCATCAATGGTTATCGGTTTGTTGGTCCCCGGCCTCATTCTGACCGGTACTACCCTAGAATTGCCATAGTATAACTCTGAAGGAAGTGTAGGATTATCTGTGACAATCCGAAGCGTCGGAGCGGGTTGACTCTGAGCCAATGCGCTCAATGTACCGAAAAGAATCAAAACGAGCAAGATTGAGAGTCTTTGCATTATCCTTTTCTCCTACACATTCTAACAGTCGTGCATCGG
Source organism: Pyrinomonas sp. (assembly GCF_040289685.1). Taxonomy (NCBI): domain Bacteria; kingdom Pseudomonadati; phylum Acidobacteriota; class Blastocatellia; order Blastocatellales; family Pyrinomonadaceae; genus Pyrinomonas; species Pyrinomonas sp. Next base: position 11,113 of record NZ_PSLQ01000123.1, on the reverse strand, counting down.
TGTCGGTGAGGCTACGCACTCGTTCTGGCGCGGGGCGTGCGCCTTCTTCTAGGATAATCTAAAGCACGTGGTGCTTTCTGTCAATGCCCTTTTTTCAGGCGCGATTGCGGTCATCAGAGGAAAGGATGATCGGTCGCTACTTCAGACTCGTAGCGCTGCATATGCACCGAAGTTGAAAGCCCTGTCCAAATATGTAACAACAAAACGTCGGTAAGTATCATCGGCCACATGGTTTTCTATTAAAGGTCCCTTAGATTACCTCTAGCGGTAGGAGCAATGGCGAGGATCCACATTGCGCAAACCAGCAAGTATCTTGCGCCAACATGTCGACCTTGATTAAGTACTTCCCTGTTTCCCTCGGTGCGCGACCTTGGATAGAAAGGACCGTCTTCTCTCCAGGAGCCATTGATCGCGGGAGAGGCGGTTCGCCATGTATTTCTGAGTATATTTCCCCTGTGTCAGCGACTATCCTTATTCCGATTCTGACCATCCCTTTCGTCGGAGTTCTGTTTGAGATCCACAGACAGTCGCCGGCATTTTCAACTTCTATTTGAAACCGAAAGACCGCATTCGGTTCAAAGCGACCTGTCCAATCGCTTAACAGCCTAATGTACGCGCGCAGATTGCGGTTGAGCAGAATTTTGGCATTTTCGATCTTCTTGCAAAGCAAATAGTTGACCTCCGGAGAGTAGGGCGGGAAAAACCCTTGTTCTAACGCTTGACGTTCAAACATTCCGTTTATGCTTACGAAGTCTCCGATTACGGCAAATCCGTTCTCGATAAGCAGAGATTGCAAATAAGCACGATTGAAAGGGGATTCAAGCGAGCGATGTTCCAGCATAGTGGATTTCAGCTCTTCTGCCTCTTCGGATCGAAGCGGTGGACATGCGCCCTCTAGGATAAAGAGCAAACCGTTTGGGGCTAACATCTCTCGAATGTGTTTCAGTACGGCACGCTCGTTCTCAAAGTGATGAAACGAGTCATAGCAAATAGCCGCGTCGAACTTTTCTGGAAGAAAGGATGTTTCGATGTCATGAACAAGAAATCGACACTTGAGCCCGTTGTAAAGATCTGATCCATATGGAATGCTTTCTATTCTGGCGCGAGCGATCCTTATCAGATCTCGGTTAATGTCTATTCCGAGCACGTCATAACCTAAGCGCGCTAGAAATTCGCAGAGCCAGCCCGAGCCGCACCCCACATCAAGCACCTTCTTCCCCGCAGGCAGGTTCAGCACATCGACAAGGTTGGCGAAATCGCAGAAGTACCTTCGCGTTTCTGCGTCAATCACGTTTGTCGAATTCTCGCGATTTTTATTAGCTAAGTTGCCAAAAGGTTTCGTGAACAGGTAGTAACGGGTGTTAGGATCAAGTTTTTCAAGGTACCTTCTGGCTCCCTCCTTGTAGTCAATTCCTTTTACCTTAGGAAATCGGCGAGATGCTCTACCGCTAGCATACGTTATACGCGCTAAATGCGTCAGCAGCGCATTTACTGTTGAGCTGGGATTGTGACTGGCTCTGATGTGCCGCGCGGCATTTTGGCCTAAACGCGTTATTAGGAAAGAATTGTACAGCAGCAGCTCTAGAAATTTACCGACCACCGTTGAAGCTGCTTCGGCGCTTTCTATCTTTATGATAGAATCGTCCGGTAGCTCAGATCGCCATTCGTTCTCGAAGCCGATAACAGCGTTCGCAGCAGCCATAAGATAGCACGAAGGATCAGCTACCTCTCCATAATTTTCTGCGCTCAGAAGCAACGATACATCGTTTTCGTAGACCAAATAGGCTATTTCTTGAGGTGTTTCGTAATAAACTTTGTCATAAGTCTCCCAATTTGTTCGGTTTAATCCCTCTGATCGTGGAAGGATGAGCCGACAGAGTATGTTGTGGTTCCGACACAATTCGTCAACGGCATGATATAAATCTTCTCCTATTTTGCTGGGTGGATCCACCAAGTTCAGGCGAATTGCTCCTAAATCACAGGTTAGAGAAGATGCGGATGCTTTCGATGGAACAGGATGGTTTATTTTTACAATCGGTACGGAAGGTAAATCTTTCTCTATTAGGTTTTTAATCCCGGTCGAGTAGACAAAAATAGACTTGGCGGCGCGCAAATATTTGTGCGCCGACCAGTGGTTTACATCGTAGTCTTTGCCTCTCTTTTGAAAGAGCTTATAAGTTCCCGCAGACCCGTGAAGGATCACAGCATAAGGGGTGCCTTCCAAGACATCAGCTATATTCTCGGAGGAACAAAATGCTGAAGCATCTGAAGCGTACAGCTGATACAATATTATATTGTAGTCTTTCAGCTCCGAAAGAGAGCTAGGATAATGGATGTAGTTCGAAATCCTTATTCTTTCAAGCGATGAGAGGAAGCTAGGCAACGGCATCGCCGCCAAATAAAGAGCTATGTCAGCGTGCGGCGACAAAAGGTCGGCCAGAACGAATGAGTGGTGTACCATCCACGGTAAGGCGCTTTCTTGAACTGGGAGGAAGATGGCGACTCTCATACCTAATCCAAGCGCTGAGATCTGTAAGGATAACTTGTAAAAGAGTATAAACCATTCTTTGGCCGCGAGCGAGCATCGATTGGTTAGCTCGTTTGTAGAGGTGTCTTGGTTACGTTGATAAAGGCTTGCGAGCGAAATTTTTACAAGGGATCTGTGTCGGCATCAAAGCCTTACTGCGGGCGGCATACATTTATGACCACGCCTCAGTTAACTAACACCCGCGTCGCTTGTGGAATTCGCAGTAACCACGCTCGCCATGACTTTACAACAAAGTGCGGTTGTTCTTGACACCAACCTCGCGATTTTACTAACTTCAATAAGCATCTTTTTGGAAATGCATAAATGCATGAACCTTACTCCGTTTTTGTAGACACAGAGAAAAGCCAGTATCCTTCACCAAGAGAAGGAGACCTGGCATGGAAGGAAAACAGAAATTCTAAGATAGGTAGTTCAAGATTGATGCTGTGAGTTGGGTGACGAAAGGGGGACACAAGGTCAAAGAGGCAGTTTGGGAGCTGGGGATTGATGCGAATGGGCTGTCTCATTGGAAACGAAAGTTATTAGAGCAGGGGAAGGCCGCCTTTGCCGGAAAGGGAAGCTAACAGCGCAGGAGGAAGGGATCCGGAGGCCGCGACGGGAGTTGAAGCAACCCTAGAAGGATCGTGAGATTTAAAAAACGTCTGGGTGTCGGACATTACTTGCGCCTGGACGCTTGAAGGATGATTGTACGTAACAACGGTCAAGGACCTGTGGTCTCGCCAAGTCAGCGGAAACAGTGTCTTCGACCACCCGCGGGTGGAGGCGGTCGTGGGGGGCTTGCAGATAGGGTCGGGAAATCGACAGATCGAGCCCCAACTGATCTTTCATTCCGACTGAGGCAAGCAATATGCTTCGGAGGTTGTTCGTTCGATCTTGGGCAAGCATGGGATCCGACAGAGCATGAGCTCAACGGGCAATTGCTCTGACAATGCACCAGCCGAATCGTCCTTTGCGACGTTCAAGAAGGGGCATCTGTTCTGGAAGCCGTTTCTGACCAAGGAGCAGGTACGCAGATGCATTCTTGAGTATCTTGATCCGTTCTACAACCGTCTGAGGTGCCACTCCTACCCCGGTTACAAGACACCGGGGGCTTATGAACTTCAACATGCTACACTGGCTGAACTTAATGTGCGAAAAACGGGGTGAACTCCAGCAGGAAGAACAGAGGCTTCAATTTATCATCGCGTTCTTTTTGTTCGTCATTGTCTTCAGCGTCTATTTTTACTCACCTGTTTACCAAGTGACGGATTCCAACTACTCTGCTTTAGTTAGTTTGAGTTTGTTAGAATACGGCAGTTTTAAGCTAGACAGATACTCCTTGCAACCTAACGATAGGTCTGCTAACGCAGAAAGGGGGTCGAGCGATAAGGCTTATCAGCTCGAGTCGGTCGGTGGTCATCTCTACTACTACTTTCCGCCCGGAAGCTCTTTTCTTTCGGTCCCCTACGTCGCAATTGCAAAAACTTTCGGTATTTCAGCTGCGAATCCAGATGGGACATACAATCAAAAGGGAGAAATTCTCATAGAAAAAAGCCTCGCGGCTATCCTCATGGCTGCGCTGACTGTGGTCTTCTTCCTGACGGCGCGGTTGTCGCTTTCCTTATGCTGGAGCGTTTTTGTGGCTCTCAGCGTCGCACTGGGAACGCAACTATGGAGCACAGCCTCACGCGGTTTGTGGTCGCATACGTGGGCAATACTTCTAGTTGGCCTCGGATTGTGGATGCTTGTGGCTCTAGAGTTTGGTAAGCAAGTAAGCCCCTCGATTCTAGCGAGCCTTTTAGCTTGGGGGTATTTTACGCGTCCGACTATAGCTTCACAGATTATATGCATCAGCATTTACCTTCTCATCTTTTGGCGTCGCTTGGCTGCGCCTTATTTCATCACCCTTGGTATTTGGCTGATGACTTTTGTCGTCTTTTCGTTTTATCACTTCGGACAACCTTTGCCGAATTATTACCTTGCAAGCAGACTAAATTTTACCAACTTCAAGACAGCGCTATGGGGCAACCTCATAAGCCCCTCTCGCGGCTTGCTCGTGTACGTTCCTGTGACCATTTTTGTTTTTTATTTGACTTTGGTGTTCTGGAGATTCTTGTTCCCCCAAAGACTAGCCTGCCTAGCTATCATCATTATCTTGACACACCTCGTGATCATCTCCGGTTTCCCTCACTGGTGGGGAGGGTACGGGTATGGCGCTCGTTTCATGACCGATGTCGTTCCTTGGTTTACGCTGCTCGCGGTACTCGGCCTTAAAGCAGCAGTAGATGTTTCAGTTCCCGTGTGCCTAGGGATGACTTCTATTTTTTGGGGGATCTTCCTGTTACTTGTCAGTATTTTCATCAACGGAAGGGGGGCACTGTCGGTGAGCACTTGGTCTTGGAACGGTTGGCGCAAAGAATCACCTGAACGTTACTGGGATTGGAAAGATGCGCAGTTTCTGGCTGGGCTGGTCACCCCTCCCCCGCCAACTCATGTGCGGCCGATCGTTGATTGCATTGAGTTTTATACCAGGCAGGCCGACGATTATCTTTGGTATGGGTGGAGCGACCCGGAAGAAACGCAGCGCTGGACCGATGGAAAACAGGCGGCGTTAATTTTCGCTTCCGATCATCCTCATGATGCTGATCTCTTGCTTACCGTTAGGATGGCCCCATTTTTGGTTTCGGGGAAGCTGAAGCTGCAAAGGGTAAACGTTTCTTTAAACGGCATGTCACTAGGCTCACTGGAACTTTCAGATCCTTCCCCAAAGGAGCATGTTTTTCTTATCCCCCAAAATGCTCTTAGACGAGAAAATAGGTTGACGTTTGATCTTCCGGATGCGGCATCGCCTATATCCTTCGGAATTAGCGATGATCCTCGTCTTCTGGGAGTTGCCGTTCAGTGGGCCAAGATAGAACGTTTCGTTTCCCCTTGTGCCGACTCGGATGTCACTGCTCAAACAGCGAACGTGAAATCTCGCACGAATATGGGTGCCGTAAAATTAAAGAAGGGGAGCATTGTGGACTTGCGCAAACGAGAGTCAGACAAATATTTGCTTTGCGGCTGGAGCGATTCGGAGGCAGGAGATCGCTGGACGAATGGCCGAAGGGCATCCTTGAAGTTTTCTGTCGAAGAGGGCGATAGGGGCAAGTGGCTAATGGTGTTTAGCGTTCGCCCGTTTTTGTTTGGTGACCCTCTAAAGCAGCAACGAGTTTGGATCTTCAGAAATGGACAGTATATGGGGACTCTCATGCTAAGCGGTAATACGGTGCGAGAGTATCGCATAAACTTGCAGGAACTAGAAGAGGTGAACATCATAACGTTTTTGTTGCCAGATGCGTGTTCGCCGAAGGAGCTACATATAAGCGACGATGAGCGCATGCTCGGCATATCCCTAGAATGGTTCAAGCTGGAAAAGCTCGATTAATTTTCGCTCACGGTGTAAGCATGAAATGATTCTCGGCGGTTGGAAAATCAGCGATGCGAGTGGAAAAGAAGACAATATACGGTTGGGGGCGAACGCGGAAAGTTAATGCTAGCACCCACGCCCCGTCTGAGGTCAGTCAGGTAAAAATTCCAAACGATTGGTGTAGGATCGCCCGAGGTGGCGGACGGAGTTATAACGATGCATCGGTGCTAGCGGATGGTTTAGTGATCGAAACGTGCAAACTCAGACGAGTCAAATCTTTCAACGATGAAAGGGGAACTTTGAAGATTGAAGCTGGTGCTCTGCTCTCGGATGTGCTTGCGTTCATTGTTCCGCGAGGCTGGTTCTTGGCTGTGACTCCGGGAACCAAACGAGCTTCGGTTGGAGGGTGTGTTGCCGCTGACGTGCACGGGAAGAACCATCATCGAGCCGGAGCCTTTGGGAAATATGTGAGGGAGTTAGAACTTTTGACTGTGGATGGTGAAATTTTGCGTCTATCTCCCGAAGAGAATAGTGAGGTATATCGAGCGACAATCGGGGGAATGGGATTGACAGGGTTGATCCTCAACGCGACCCTACAGTTGATCCCCATAGAGACATCGTTGATTAGCGTTCGGTGTCGGAGAACCAAAGATTTGGATGACTCCTTGGGCGTGTTTGATGAACATTACCTAGATGACGAGTACACGGTTGCTTGGATAGATTGCCTGGCGAATAAAAAAGAACTGGGGAGAGGCGTTTTCGTTAGTGGACATCACGCTACTCGTGAGGAGATCGGGATCGGCTCATTGGAAAGGCCGATCTACGAGCCCCGAAAAGAGTACACGTTGCCAGACTTCGTGCCTAAGTGGGTTCTCAATAGGTGGTCGATGAGGGCTTTCAACCTTTGTTACTACCTGATGAAAGGTCGGAAAGAGCAAAACTTCTTTTCCAGAATTGACGAGTTCTTCTATCCGCTTGACGCTGTAACGAACTGGAACGTGCTGTATGGTCGAAAAGGATTTTCACAATATCAATGCGTTTTCCCTACAGCGCAGGCTGAACGTGGTATAAAGAAAATAATACAAGCGCTCAGTCGCAGTCGAATCCCTTGTTTCCTTTGCGTTTTGAAGCGCCTCGGTGCTAAAGGAGATGGCTTATTGTCTTTTCCCATTCCCGGATACACTTTGGCTTTGGATCTTCCTGCTGACGAGGGCATTGAAGAGTTAGTTCATGAATTCGATCGGATCGTCGTAGAATCTCAAGGACGCATTTACCTGGCAAAGAATCCGATCGTGAGGAAGGAACTTTTAAAAGAGATGTATGCTGAACTCCCTCAGTGGATAGAGAGCAAGGATCAGCTCGATCCTCGCCATAGGTTCCGATCGGATATGTCGACTTTATTTGGACTTACGCGCTGATGTTAAGTAAAGAAATCCCCGGTTGAAGCAATTGAACTTGTCGAGATGAAGTCGAGGGTCACGCTTTCATTTATATGGAGCATATGGAGGGTTCTTCGCCCAGAACAGTGGGTTAAGAACGCTTTCGTTCTGATCGGAGTGACATTTGCTAACCTTTGGACTCAACCGTCTGCGGTTAAGAACTCTCTAATGGCCACTTTAGCGTTCTCGCTCGTGGCGAGCGGAGTCTACGTTTGCAACGACCTGTTTGATAAGGCACAAGATGCAAAACATCCGGAGAAGAGGAAAAGGCCGATTGCTGCCAACGAAATAGGGGTCCGGCCAGCTACCCTCCTTTTTCTCCTCTTGTGGTTTTTGGGGCTAGGTTTAGGACGGTTGGTGTCCATCACCGTCTTTGTCATCCTCGTATCTTATGTGTTGGTGAACATCGGATACTCTTGGAAGTTGAAGGATGTCGTGATCCTTGATGTTTTTCTGATTGCTTCTGGTTTCATGTTGCGTATCCTTGCCGGGACGATAGGCATCGGTATTGAATCTTCCAAGTGGCTGTTGTTGTGCGGATTTATGTTGGCTTTGTTTCTGGGCTTCGCTAAACGTCGCGCGGAGATTTACGCATCAGTTTATGCGAAGAGGGACTATAGGAAGGTGCTAGCTCAATACCAACCTGTCCTCTTGGACAAGATGATCGTCATAACATCTACGTGCGCGATTTTGTGCTATGGCTTATATACGTTAAGCCCGGCAACAATCCAGACTCATAAGACGGACAATCTCGTTTTTACAGTGCCATTCGTGGTCTATGGCATTTTCAGATATTTGTACGCTTTGCACAAAGATCACCGTGGATTGGATCCAGCTCAAGAAATCATTCGAGATCCGCAAATAATGTTGGCAACGATTTTGTGGTTCGCAACAACTGTGTACTTACTCAGAACGGGGAAATAAAGATGAACCTAGTTAGAGTCTCAAGTAGTGGTGTAAATTTGGCCCTCCACAATTGACGAGGAAGCCACCGTGCGTGTCTACTAGAGTGTGGACACCAAACCAGTAGGAGGTCACGCAACGATGGCTTCTCTTAACAGTTTCGCAGTTCTTGAGTGGATTCGCAAGATCCAGGGTGAGGAACAGATCGATTTCTTGCGTGAACTGGTGCAGATGTTCGCCCAATCTTTGATCGATGCCGAGGCCACGCAAAAGGTCGGCGCGAACCCTTACGAGCGCACGGAGGAGCGCAAGACGCAACGCAATGGCTACCGTAAACGGGAGTGGAATACTCGTCTTGGGACCCTCGACCTGAAGATCCCCAAACTTCGTCAGGGAAGCTTTTTCCCGTCGATTCTGGAGCCACGCCGCCGGGCGGAACAGACCCTGGCCGCCGTGGTTCAGGAGGCCTATGTCAATGGGGTCAGCACCCGGAAGGTGGACGATGTGGTTCGGGCGCTTGGGCTGGACGGCATCAGCAAAAGTGAAGTCTCTCGTTTGTGTAAGCAACTGGATGAGGAGATCCAACAGTTCAAAGGGCGGCCGCTAGAACGGGAATATCCGTATGTCTGGCTGGATGCCACCTTCCCCAAGGTGCGGGAAGGTGGGCGGGTCCAGCGCATGGCCTTTGTGATCGCCATCGGGGTCACGGACACCGGGGAGCGTGAGGTGTTGGGGTTTGACATTGGGACCAGTGAGGACAGGGCATTCTGGACCGAGTTTCTCAGAGGGCTGAAAGAGCGTGGACTTCGGGGAGTCAGGCTGGTCATCAGTGATGCCCACCTTGGCCTGCGGCAGGCAATTTCAGAAGTGCTGACAGGTGCTGCGTGGCAGCGGTGCAAAGTGAATACCCGCCGCAACGTCCTGAGCCAAGTGCCGAAGAAACAGCAGCCGATGGTGGCGGCGATCATCCGGACCATCTTTGCCCAGCCCACCCAGGAGGCGGCCCGAGGACAGCGGCGCCGGGTGGTGGAGGAACTGCGGGGCAAGTTCCCGAAGGCCATGCAGATCCTGGAGGCGGCGGAGGAGGACGTATTGGCCTTCATGGCACTGCCTGGCGAGCACTGGCGGCAGATCTGCTCCACCAACCCGCTGGAGCGGCGGGGCCGTGAGATGAGACGGCGGATGGACGTCGTCGGGATCTTCCCGAATCGGGAATCCGTGCTGCGACTGATGGGATCCATCCTGCAGGAACAACATGAGGAGTGGATGGTGTCCCGCCGTTATTTCAGCCTCGAATCGATGGCGAAACTGAAGCCGGATCAGGCCTTGCTCGCGTCCGCATCCGTGTTACAGAAGTAAGTCTCTAAGCCTGAAGGGGGTGCGTGTATGCCACACGCAAATCTTGGCTTTGTCCCCTAGCTGCCGATACTCGCCCGGAAGGAGCGAGGTCAAGGGTGACCAACAGGTCAAGCGCAGCGTCCCTTGACGGAGCGACAACGGGCGATACACTTCCAGGCAGGGACAAAGACAATGCTGTCACACTCTTGACACAAACGGTGATTTTACACCACTTGACGGGACTTGACCCTCCTTTAAAGCGGTAGTAACGGATGACTGCGCCCACGGATTCGCCTCCACAGACCGCGTCGGTCATCGCCTCAAACGCGGCGGTGAGAATCGCGTTGTCATCCGGTTGAAGCGGCGGCACTCATCAGCTTCAAATCTTCAAATCGCCTTCTTTTCCGGCGACCGAGCCCAATCCGGCCAAAAGTCATACGCATCGGGGACGGGCCGGAGCCCCTGAGCCTGAGCGGAACGGAAAACATAAACATATCCCTCGACATCTCCAGAAAGCTCATCTCGGACCCAGACTCGCTCATAAAAGTTCCGCGGATCCTCGGGGGCGAAAAACCCCTCGAGTTGATCCAGGGGCTTCAGCCCGGCAGGATCGAGGGTGAACCACACGCCTCGGATGAGGCGCCGCCCGGGTCGAGGACGAGCGCAGGGAAAGCCCCCACGTCGTACAAGTGCCCGCGGAGCGCGCCCGGGCGGGTCTTCCGGACGTACGGCGCGGCGATCCGGTAATTCGGCTCTCCGGGAATCAGCGTCCCGTAGACGAAGACGTTGACGGCCGTAGGGTTGGACTCATTCATGGCCTTCGCTTCTTTCGCCTCCGTAATCGTCTTAAGGGATACCGCATAGAGGTGATACCGCGCTATTTGGCCCATTTGTTGAGTTTGATGTCATCGGTAGGCAACCCAGCGTTTCCGTTCAGTCCAGCGTTTCAGTCCAGCGTTTCCGTGGCCCGCAGGCGCCGGACGTACTCCTCGCTCAGGCAGTCGCCCCCGGCCAACAGATGATCCAAGTACCGGCGAGCAGGCTGCAGTCCCTCTTTAACCTTGTCTGGTTGGGCCACATACGCTGTTGCGGTGACCACCTCGCCTGTGTCTCGACGCTCCACGGCCACCTCGCGGCGCTCGTAGTGATCGGGAGCGGCCTCGCATACGTCAAGCGTATCCAGGGCCTCGGCCGAAACCAGGTAGAGGCAACCTTCCACGACGTCACCTTCAGCGGGAACAATGTTCGCGAACCCTTCCTGCGGGTTTTTGGAGGCGACCTTGTTGAAGACGAGCTTCCAGCCCCGCAGGACCCCAGGGACGCGGGCCTCCCACCCGTCAATCCTGTCTTTCATCCGCGTCGAGTCCATATTCGATCCATAAGCGAAGTACCAAACGTATCGCGACATGATTGTTTCTCCTGGTTCGTACAACCCACCTGAATTGACATCCTCCCCACGGCACGCAGCCGGGGGATTCCCGGAGGTGATCCGAGATG
>NZ_PSLQ01000086.1:0-11819 GCF_040289685.1 Pyrinomonas sp. | reverse complement strand
GTCGCTAATCAATTACCACCCGCCATACGGCTTGAAAACATGCGCTGAGAGGAAGGAACATGAACCGAGCACCGATCTCTTCTTTCATCGAACACCACTTCAGACATTTCAATGCGGCGGCGCTCATCGATGCCGCCCGCGCTTACCGTGGCCATCTTGAAGCCGGCGGAAAGATGTTTCTCGCGTTGGCTGGCGCGATGAGCACGGCGGAACTCGGTCTCAGCCTCGCCGAGATGATCCGCCAAGACAAGGTTCACGCCATCTCTTGCACGGGCGCCAATCTCGAAGAGGATCTCTTCAATCTCGTGGCTCACGATTTCTACGAACGCGTGCCGAACTGGCGCGATCTGACGCCCGAAGACGAACGCGCGCTGCTCGAACGTCACATGAACCGCGTCACCGACACTTGCATCCCCGAGATGGAAGCGATGCGGCGGCTCGAAGGCGCCTTGCTCGACGAATGGACCCGCGCCGACCAAGCTGGCGAAAGATACTTCCCTCACCAGTTCATGTATCGCATCTTACGTTCAGGCGCGCTCGAAGAGTTCTACCAAATAGACCCCAAAGACTCGTGGGTCTATGCAGCGATGGAGAAGGATCTGCCCATCTTCGTCCCCGGTTGGGAAGATTCGACCATGGGGAACGTGTATGCCGCCCACTGCATCGCAGGCGACGTCAAACAGGTCCACACGGTGCGGACCGGGATCGAGTACATGATCGAATTGGCCGAGTGGTACACTTTGACATCGGCCGAAGCGCCCATCGGTTTCTTCCAGATCGGCGGCGGAATCGCGGGCGATTTCCCGATCTGCGTCGTCCCAATGCTCCATCAGGATCTGCGTCGCGAGAACGTGCCTGTCTGGGCCTACTTCTGCCAAATCTCGGATTCGACGACGAGCTACGGTTCGTATTCGGGCGCGGTCCCGAACGAGAAGATTACGTGGGGCAAGCTGGCGGTGGAAACCCCCAAATTCGTCATCGAGTCGGACGCAACGATCGTCGCGCCGCTCATCTTCGCTTACGTTCTAGGCTGGTGACCAGACGATGGACTGTGTCGCCAGCTCGACTCAATGCGTTATGGGAATCGTAAAATGACGACGCATCGCTTCATCGTCACCGGCGGAGCCGGCTTCATCGGCAGCGCGCTCGTCTGGAAACTCAACCGGATGGGCGAGACCGATATCCTCGTCGTTGACCGACTGGACTGCTCGGACAAGTGGAAGAACCTCACGCCGCTTAAGTTCCAAGACTACTTGGACGCCGACGAATTCCTGCAACGTGTGGAGCGCGCGCCGCAGAGCTTCAGCGCGACGCGCGTTCTACTTCACATGGGCGCTTGCTCTTCGACCACCGAACGCGATGCGCGTTACATGATGCGCAACAACTACGAATACACCAAAACGCTCGCACACTGGGCGGTAGAGCATGGCATCCGCTTTATCTACGCTTCTTCCGCGGCGACCTACGGCGACGGCTCCGCCGGCATGGCAGACGGGACGGAGAACTTGGAACGACTGCGCCCGCTGAACATCTACGGCTATTCAAAACACCTCTTCGATCTTTACGCCCATCGCTGCGGTCTGCTCGCGCGCATCGTCGGGCTGAAGTACTTCAACGTCTTCGGGCCGAACGAGTATCACAAAGGCGAGATGCGCAGCCTCGTCAACAAAGCTTTCGCGCAAGCGCGCGAGACCGGCAAGATCAAGCTCTTCAAAAGTCACCATCCCGACTATCGCGACGGAGAGTTCGGGCGCGACTTCATCTACGTCAAAGACGCAGTTGAGATGACGCTCCACTTCGTCGAAAATCCGGCCAGCGGATTGTTCAACATAGGTTCGGGCCAGATCCACACGTGGCGCGAGTTGGCCGAAGCGGTCTTCGCCGCGCTCGACATGCCCGCACGTATCGAATACATCGAAATGCCGACCGAACTGCGCGACCGCTACCAGTATCACACACAGGCAGACATCACGCGCCTACGGCAAACCGGCTACGCGAAACCCATCACGCCGCTCAAAGAGGCGGTCGCCGATTACGTGCGCAACTATCTGCTCCCCGGCAAATTCCTCGGCGATGAGGCTTGAAAAACGAAGCGCGTCGAGATACCGTTTGCGCCCGCTTTCTTTCAGCAGCGAGTTTTGGAAGACCCAAAGAGCATCGTCAATCGAGCTACGCGCCAACTTAGACCGAAAGCCACTGCACAAACGATCAGATGTGTATGACGTGTGAGCGGCGCCAGACGTAGGTCGGGATCGAACCGTGTGGAGCCGAAGTTAGCAGGATCAAATACTCTTCATCGTCTTTTTCGGGCGGCACGAGCACTTCCCAAAATCTCGCGCTGGCTACAGCGGTAAGCACTCTTTCCGGCGTCTGCACGAGCGCAAGCCGTCGCAAGCAGGCGTACATGTGATCGCGTCCGCGACCGTATTCGCCCGTCTCTTCGCCGAGCGAAAGGCGCACCTCCATGCGCTCCGCGACGAAGTGGGCGACGAGCGAAGCAGCCAAAATCACACCGCGCTCGAAGCGTTGCGACCAGTCGTTGCCCTCTTCGTGGCGCATGGTATCGAAGAGCACGTGTACGCGACGTTCCTCTTCCGCCGTGAACTCGCGCACGATCAAGCGTCGTGCTCGCGCCGTCGCCTTCCAATCAACATGGCGCAAACTGTCGTGCGGTTGGTAATCGCGCAAACTGTAAAGATCATGTCCCGTGCCGCGACGCGCCGTTTCGCTCTGGCCGAGCGCCATCGGCAACAGGTGAAGCTCGTCGCCAATCGGTTCCGGTTTCGGATAGATGATGATCTCCACATCGCGCGCGTGGAGTCGGCGACGCAGACGGAAGAAGCCGAACGGGAAGCGCGTCGAGAGATCAAAGCCGATCACCTTCCAGCGTCCGCGCCGATCGAAACGATGCTCGATCCGTTGCTCGACGCGCGACCGCGCTGGCACGTAAACGAAATAGCCGAGGGCGCGGTTGTGCATCTTGCCGTCGAAGACGGCACGCGCTTCGACCAAGATCGAAATCGAAGGCCACACGCGCTTCGAGTTCTGCACGGCGACGAGCGCGGGAGCCGACTCTCCAGCGAAGAGATGATCCGGGAAACGAGCCTGAACTTGCAGTTCGCGCAACGCCATCCTTCCGGCAGCGAGGGCGACGAAGAGAGTTGAGACGAGCGTTGAGAAGATCAGAAACAAGAGATTGTTACCGGTGTTGGCCGCGGCCAACGTGACCACCGCTAAGAGCGCGAGAAAGAGCCAGCCGCCGGCGCCGATCCGCACCGGAAGATCAAAGAGCGCGATTTCAGCTCGTGCTGAACGAAAGAGCGGCGGAATGACGAAGATGATGATCAGCGCAACGAAGATGAGCGATGCAATGGCCGCAAGGCGCGCCATCTCCGGCTCCCCCCAACGACGCGCCAGCGCCGTCAACACCGCCATGAATACGCCGCCCAAGACGAGCGCGCCGCTGGCCACCGCTTGCAACCAATCGCGTCGAGTCTTGGGCCAGAATCCAGCGGCGCCTAACCGCGACCGCTCTTTTTCGATCAACCGGTTCATACCGGAACGGCGACCGTTTTGATGATCTCGCGCAACACGGCCTCGGCCTCCTCGCTGCGCCGCATGGATGAGGAGAAGCGTGAGTTGACCACGAGGCGGTGCGCAAAGACCGGCATCACGAGCCGCTTGATATCATCGGGAAGACAATAAGAGCGATGTTCGGTGAGCGCCAGCGCCTGCGCAGCGCGAAAGAGAGCGAGCGTGCCGCGCGGGCTGACGCCGAGGTCGAGCATTTCGGAGCGCCGCGTCGCCTCCACGATGCGCAGCAGGTAATCGACCAAGGCATCATCGACGCGCACCTGAGCGACGACGCGCTGTAGCTCCAAGACCTCTTCGCCGTTCATCACGGGCCGCAATGAGGCGAGCGGGTCGCTCTGCGTCCGCTCGCGCAGGATGCGTCGTTCGACTTCTGGCTCCGGATAGCCGATCCGCACGCGCAACATGAAGCGATCCAATTGGGATTCGGGCAGCGGATAGGTGCCATGATGCTCGATCGGGTTCTGGGTAGCGACGACGATGAACGGACGCGGCAACGGATAAGTGACGCCTTCCACCGTGACGTGACCTTCGGCCATCGCTTCGAGCAATGCCGATTGCGTCTTCGGCGTCGTGCGATTGATCTCGTCGGCCAGGACAACGTGTGCGAAAACAGGACCGCGCTTGAACTCGAATTCGGAAGAGCGCTCGTTGTAAACCGATAGCCCGATCAGGTCGGACGGTAGAAGATCGGAAGTGAACTGTATGCGCTGAAAGCTTAGGTCAAGCGATCGGGCGAGCGCTTGCGCCAGCGTCGTTTTGCCGACGCCCGGCACATCTTCAACCAACAGATGGCCGCCGGCGATGAGCGCGACGACCGCCAGTCGGACCGCTTCGGATTTGCCATGGATTACCGTTTCGATGGCTGCCTGCAACTGTTCGAGGCGCTGCGCAGCCACGCCGAGGACGCTTTCTTCGGTTGTCGAAAGACGATTCATGCCGTAAACGATCCCCATTCATTCTACACGACGACCGTCGCAACCGCATCTGGCGCGGAGATTAGCGCCGATGCCGTGCGCCGTAGTAAAATTCAGTCTCCGTTTGATGCCGCATTTTGGAACTTCGACCGTCGCGGCGGCGTGTAATTTTCGTTGAGGAGAGGGGATGACGGCAAACAGAAGGCGCCAACAGGGTTTCTCGTTGATCGAACTGCTGATCGTCGTCGCGATCATCGGCATTTTGGTGAGCATCATCGTGCCGGCTTATCGCTCGAGCGTAAGGCGCGGCAATGAGGCGGCAGCCATCGGCACGTTGCGTACCATCCGCGACAATCAGATCGACTACGCCATGTCGCACCGCGGCGAGTACGGCACGTTCGATCAACTCATTCAGGCCGGATACTTGGACCAGCGTTTCGCGGGCGATCAGCCTGTGGTCAGCGGCTACATCTTTCGCCTGAAGGTGGTGCCGAAATCGGGGACGCAACCGGCTTTTTTCAGCGTTAATGCCGACCCGCAACAGCCAGGCGTCACCGGAACGCGCTACTTCTACATCGACTCGAACGTGAGCGTGCCGCGCCAGAACAACGAGCAACCGGCCTCGCCGGATGATCCGCCCATCGAATAAAGGGGCTTGACGCTCGTGGCGCCCCTTTGCTAGATTTTTACCTTTCGATCAAGCCCGCTTAGCTCAGTGGTAGAGCACTCGTTTCACACGCGAGGGGTCAGAAGTTCGAATCTTCTAGCGGGCACCATTTTCCGATGCGAAGAGCGCTCTGCTCTTCGCATCATCGTTTTCCGGCACGATCTGCTGGTCTCCATGAGAAGAGTTACTGGCAGGTGCCCTCTTTTCGCCCACGGGCGCGCGCGCAAGGGCAGCCGTTCAACGCACGGGGATTTCGCCTGTCCGCAAGGACAAACTGACTTTTGCGCCCGCTGCGATCCTCAGGCGCGGTGTTCGTCGGCTACAGCGCCAACGCTTCTTCGGTCCCGCTGATCTCGCCCTGCAAGAACTCGAAGGCGAGATGGGCAACGCCCAACAACCCGGCATCGTCGCCACAAGCGGCGCGCACGATCTGCGCGCGCCGTGCCGGAACTGGGAAGGCACGCGACAGCAACTCCTGGCGCGCGTGCTCAATGAAGAGGTCCCACCCATTGGCCGCGCCGCCGCCGATGACGATCATCTCCGGGTTGAGCAGGTTGACGAGGCTGGCCAAGCCAATCCCCAAATATTGCCCCATGCGACGGAAGACTTCACGCGCCAATTCATCGCCCGCCAATCCGTGCTCGTAGACATCTTTGGCCGTCAACTGCGTCAACGCCCGGAGCGTCGAACTCGGGTAGCGAGTCAATCCTTCGTGGGCCATGCGCACAACGGCTGTGGCCGAAGCGTAGACTTCCAAGCACCCGCGCCCACCGCAGTTGCAGGCATGGCCGAAAGGTTCGACGCTCATGTGACCGATCTCGCCCGCCGCACCATCAACGCCCCGCCAGAGCTTGCCATCGAGAATGATCCCGCCGCCAACGCCTGTACCAAGAGTCAGGCAGATAATGGTCCGGCGCTCGCGCGCCGCTCCCTGCCACATCTCGCCGACGGCTGCGGCGTTAGCGTCGTTCTCCAGGATGACGGGCCATGAGACATCGCCCATGAGCGCGGCGCGCAACCGAAAGCCGTTGATGCATGGGATGTTCGGCGCGTTCATCACCACTCCGCTGGCGGCTTCCACCGTTCCGGGAAGGGCGATGGCCAAGGCGCGAATGCGCGCGCCACGCGCCGCGCTACGCTGTTCGCATTCGCGCACCGCGGCGATGATGGCTTGCACGATTTGGCCGGCATCGTCGGTGCGTGGCGTGTGGTGCTTGACGCGATCATGCGTACGTCCGCGTTGATCCACGGTCGCTGCCCGTAGATTCGTCCCACCCAGATCCACTGCTATGACTAACTCGCTAGCTTCCTCATCTTTGACAGCCCTGAGTCTTTCTTCCTTTTTGCGCAATTTTCTGGCCTCTGGCTTCAATGAAGATAAAAAGCGTCGATCTTCAGCCGCGCCGCCGACTGAACATATCAAATCCGACGGCAGCGACCAAGATCGCCCCCTTGACGATATCTTGAATATAATCGCGCACGTTCTCCAAAGACATGCCGTTGTCCAAACTCGCCATGAAGAGCGCGCCGAGACAAGCGCCGAAGACCGTGCCGCGTCCGCCCATCAAGCTTGCGCCGCCGATGACGCAGGCCGCAATAGCGTCCAATTCCAACAACACGCCGGCATCGGGCGAGGCGCTTCCGACACGCGCCGTGTAGATGATCGCAGCCACTCCCGTCAACAACCCCATCAAGCAGAAGACGGCGACGATGTGCCGTCGGATGTTGATGCCCGAAAGGCGCGCCGCTTCCGCGTTGCCGCCAATAGCGTAAAGATAGCGACCGAAGGTCGTGTTCTGCGTGATGAAGACTCCGATGAGCGCGACCACGAGCAAGACCATCACCGGAATCGGCACTCCGGCATAAGCGTTCATCACGTAGACGAAACCGACGACGAGCGCCGATGGGACGAGCGTGCGCATGATCAGCTCGGTTGTGCTCGGCGGACGCAATCCGTGTTTGATCCGCGCGCGGCGGCGCTGCACGTTGCTCCAAACGATCGCGAGAACGGCAACGGCAGCCAAGATCCACCCGATCGGAGGCGCAAGGTAACTTTGCCCGATCGCTTTGAACGCTTCGATGTTGATTGGAATAGTGCGCCCTTCGCTGACCCCTTTGATCACCCCGCGCCACGCGAGCAGACCGCCGAGCGTGACGATGAAGGCCGGGATGTTCACGTAAGCGACCAAGCTCCCTTGAAGCGCGCCGATGACTAGGCCGATCAACAGCGCTGATGCGAGGCTCGCCCCCAAGCCCCAACCGTAAGAGTATTGCACAATGGCGGCCACACCGCCGGCCAACCCGAGCAACGACCCAACGGAGAGATCTATGTGCCCGGCGACGATCACCATCAGCATCCCGACGGCCAGAATGCCCGTCACCGCTGTTTGACGCATGAGGTTCGACAGATTGCGCGCTTCCAGAAACACGCCATCGGTTACGTAAGCGAAGATGGCCCAGACGACGATGAGCGCGATGATCATCGTGTAGGCCCGCAACACCGATGCTTGCACCTTCCACCGAAAGAGGCGCGTCTCCGGCGCTATCTCCGCGCTCGTCGGCGGATGTTGAACCACAGGTTCTTTCGCCGCTTGACTCATATATCACCTCAGCGTTCAAGGATCGAAGATCGATCTTCGTCGTTTACGACGGTCGCTTTGGCGTGTCCCGTGGCACACGCCATCACGGCTTCGGGCGTCGCTTCGCCGCGCGCAAACTCGCCCGTTACCCTGCCTTCGTGCAGCACCAGAACGCGATCCGCAAGGCCCAGCACTTCCGGTAGCTCCGATGAGACGAGCACGATGGCCAGCCCTTGCTCGGCCAGCCGATTGATCTGCGCGTAGATCTCCTGTTTGGCGCCGACATCGATGCCGCGCGTCGGCTCGTCCAAAAAGAGAACGCGCGGAACGGTGAGCAACCACTTGGCGAGAACGACCTTCTGCTGATTCCCGCCGGAGAGCGTGCCCGCTAAAGTAAAGACGTTTGGCGCGCGGATGCGCAACTCGCGCATGGCGCGTTCGCCCGCTGCGATCTCCGCATCCACGTTGGTGATGAAGCGACCTGAAAGCCGTTCCAAACTCGCCAGCGTCATGTTGTTCAAGATCGTCTGGTCCAGTATGAGGCCAAACCTTTTGCGATCTTCGGTGACGAAGCCGAGTCCGTGTCGAATGGCCTCTGCCGGGCTGTTGATCTTGACCGGGCGTCCCTCGATCAACACTTCGCCGCCGATCCTGCCGGGATGGGCACCGAAGATCGCCATCAACAGCTCGCTTCGACCGGCTCCCATCAACCCGGCGATGCCAAGCACCTCGCCGCGTCGCACGGCGAAGCTCACGTCCTTAACGAGAAGTTTGCCCGGCACCGCTGGATCCTCCACCGTGATCCCACGCGCTTCGAAGACCACATCGCCCGGCACATGCTCGCTCTTCGGGAAGATATCGCCGACCTCGCGCCCGACCATCATGGCGATCACGCGACCGCGGTCAAGCTCGGCGGTCAGCGCCGTTCCGACCGTGCGCCCGTCGCGCAGCACCGTGATCCGATCCGCCAAGGCGAACACCTCATCGAGCTTGTGCGAGATGTAGATCATGCCGACGCCGCGCGCGCGCAAACGACGGAGGATGCCGAAGAGCGTTTCCACTTCGGCATCGGTGAGCGCCGCCGTCGGTTCGTCCAGCACCAGAATGCGCGCTTCGTGCGAAAGCGCTTTGGCGATCTCCACCAATTGCTGTTGACCGATGCCGAGATTGCGCACGGGCGTATGCGGGTCGATCGGCAGATGAAGATCATCAAGCAACTTCTGCGCGCGACGGTAAAGCTCCTCCCATTGGACCACGCCGAAGCGACGCGGCTCGCGCCCGAGAAAAATGTTTTCGCCGACCGTCATGTCTTTGACGAGCGACAGTTCTTGAAAGATGATCGCAATGCCAGCCATCTCAGCATCGCGCACGCCGCTGAAACGCTGCTCGCGCCCTTCGATCAAAATCTGTCCGCCGTACTCCGGATACGGATAGACGCCACCCAAAACCTTCATCAAAGTGGATTTGCCTGCACCGTTTTCGCCCACCAGCGCATGGACCTCGCCCGCTCGAAGATCGAACGAGACGCCGTCCAGCGCGCGCACGCCCGGAAAGGTTTTGGTGATGTCGCGCATCTCAAGAAGCGAATGCTTCCGTTCCACAGCTTACCTCTCGCTCCCGTAATGGTTGGATACCATCCGACCGGCGCTCGATCGGAAACCGCCGCATCTTACGCGATCCTTGAAAATCAAAGGACTTCTCGCCGACCTTGTGCAACGAACGCTTCGCTTAACGCACTCGCCTCAGAAGTCGCTCAGAGACGTGATCAGCCGCCCGCAGCCGAGGCTTGAATGCGTGGCCACTGGTCGCGCGGGACGTTGCGGTAGATCTCTTCCAACTTGTGGAAGCCATCTTTGACCACGGTCTGAACCACGTTCTCTTTATCAACCACGATCGGTTCGAGCAAGATGGACGGCACATCCTTTTTGCCGTTGTTGACGACGCCATTGGTTTCGACGTTCTCGCCGCGCGCGAGTTTGACGGCAGCTTCAGCCGCTCGTTCGGCGAGTTGTTTGATCGGTTTGTAAACGGTCATCGTCTGTTTGCCTTCGACGATGCGTTGCAATGCCGCAAGGTCCGCGTCCTGTCCCGAGACCAGCACTTTGCCCGCCAGCCCCTGCTCCTCCAACGCTTGAACGACGCCGCCAGCGGTGCCATCGTTGGATGCAACCACGGCGGCGATGCGGTTGTTCGCTTGCGTCAAGGCGTTCTCCGTGTGATTGAGCGCTTCTTTGGGCGACCACTCGCGCGTCCACTGGTCCGCGACGATGCGAATCTTGCCGCTCTCGATGGCTGGCTTGAGGACCTTCATCTGCCCTTCGCGCAACATGTGGGCGTTGTTGTCGGTGGGTGCGCCGCCGATCAACACGTAGTTGCCCTCAGGCGCGCGTTCGAGCAAGTAACGCGCCTGCATCTCGCCGACGCGCACGTTGTCGAACGAGACGTATAGGTCAACATCGGCGTTGCGGATCAAACGGTCGTAGGAGATGACCGGCACGCCTTGGCGTTTGGCCGCCTCGACGATGGCCGCCGCCGTTTCGGCGTTGTGCGGCACGACGACGAGCACGTCAATGTTTTGCGTCAAGAGGTTTTCGGCCTGTTGCAACTGGAGGGCGTCATCGCTGTTGGCCGCTTGCACGAGGACTTCGGCCCCCATTTCCTTTGCTTTTGCAACGAACAAATCGCGGTCGCGCTGCCATCGCTCCTCTTTCAACGTATCCATTGAAAGCCCGATACGCACTGGGCCAGTCTTGCGTTGTCGCTTGTTCGCTTGTTCGGGAGGCGCGGTCACACAGCCGACCATGCTCGAAAAGAAGATGGCGAAGATAAGAAAGCATGTTTTTTCGAAGATCTTCATCTCGTATTCCTCGTTTTGGAAAGTCGCTTGCCCGCGAGCCGCTCAGTCCGGCGAAAAGGTTGCGGCGCATAAGATTAGCAGCAGCGCGGGAAAATTTCTAGACCGAAGATGAAGCGACGCGCCGACCGCGCGGGGATCGAAGACGCGGCAGGGCGCAGACGGAAAATCTCTGGTCGGACGATAAGGGGACGCCACTTTCCGGAAACCGCGCGTCGGATCGTTCATCTCACTCCGACGACGAGCGCTAGTCGCCTAGCAATCCGTCACAGGTAGAAAAAGCTCAAGCGTGGGATGGCGCGCTCTTCGCGCAAACGTTTGAAGAGCAATCGTTCGGTCATCTCGCGCAACGCGCCGTCGTTTGCGCCGTAGGCGACCAGTTCTCTTTCCGCGGCTCGTAGTCGGGCGCGACGTTCGTCGGGAGTAAGCGCGTCGAACAGCGCACGTGCGAGTTCTTCTTCTAGTTGATCCAGTTCATCGCAGATGGCCTTCGCGTCCAAAGTAGTTTCGCCCTGCGCTCGCCGACTCATGACGGCGAGGCGCGCATCCACTTGGTGCAATTTCGCCGCCAACATCTTCTCCCCTTCGCTCTCAGCTTTTTGCCGTGCGGCGCAGAGCGCCTTTCGACATGAGGCTAGGTGCGCCACGAGTTCAGCGCGCGGAATCGCTTCGCTCGTGGCCTCGCCTTGTCCGTCGCGCCCTTGTTGTATCTCCAGCCACTCAGCGAAAAGCGCTTCGACCTCTTCGCGACAGTAGGCGAGCGACCGGACCGGGCGATGGCGCTGACTTTGCCGACGAGCATCGAAGGTGCGTTCGATGGCGCGCAGAACGACGTGGAGCGGGATGCCGCGTCTCTTCCATTCGTCGATCAGCGACCAATCGAGCGGGCTGAGAAGCAACGGCTTCCCGCGACGACGGATGAACGTCTCCTCGATCTCAGAAAAGTAATCGAAACGGTTGGCGCACTCGTTCATAGCTCCGGCAGCAGTAGCGAAGCGCGCCGGCAGCCCTTCGAGAACTTCGGGTGCGACGCGCGACACAACGGATTGTATTTTTTCAGCGCTGGAAACACAACCCCTAGTGAACCTGCCGCGCTGCGCCCCGATGCGCGCCCTTTTTCAGCGCTGGAAACAGCAAGCAGATCATCCCGAAGACTTCTTCGTGGCAGCTCGCGAATCCATCGCGACCGATCTTCTCCCCCCCCGCTTCCG
>NZ_PSLQ01000085.1:0-12034 GCF_040289685.1 Pyrinomonas sp. | reverse complement strand
TCGTCCCGATGTTCACGTGTGGCTTCGTCCGGTCAAACCGCTCTTTGCTCATCTTCTTCCAATCCTCGCTCTCTCCTCGAAAGTTTTAGGACTCCGTTTTGTTCGATTCAGGTTCAATACCTACTTCGCGACGCCTTGCACGCGCGAAATCACCTCATCAGCGACCTGCTTGGGCGCCTGTTCGTACCGCTCGAAGTGCATGGTCGAGGTCGCGCGCCCTTGCGTCAGCGACCGCAAATCGGTCGTGTAACCGAACATCTCGGCCAACGGCACGAGCGCCGTGATCACCTGCACGCCGCCAGGACGCGCTTCCATCTTTTCGATACGCCCGCGCCGCGACATCAAGTCGCCGTTGACCGCCCCCATGTACTCTTCGGGCGTGACGATCTCGACGCGCATGATCGGTTCGAGCAACACCGGCGCGGCCTTCTTCACGGCGTCTTGAAAGGCGAGGCTCCCGGCGATGTGGAACGAGCGCTCGTCCGAATCGACTTCATGGTAGGATCCGAAGACGAGTTTGACCTTGATGTCCACCATCTCGTAGCCGGCCAAATAGCCTCGCTCCATGGCATCGCGAATGCCTTCTTCGGTCGGTTTAATGAACTCTTTGGGAATGACGCCGCCAGTGATCAAGTTCTCGAAGACGAACCCTTGACCTGGCGCTGGCTCGATCTCGATCTCGACGTGACCGTACTGGCCGCGTCCACCGGTCTGTCGCTTGAAGATCGCCTTGCCCGGAGCCGGCTGCGTAATCGTCTCGCGGTAAGCGACCTGCGGCTGTCCGACGTTGGCCTCCACGCCGAACTCGCGTTTCATGCGATCGACGATGATCTCCAAGTGAAGTTCGCCCATGCCGGCGATGATCGTCTGGCCTGTCTCCTGATCTGTCGAGACGTTGAACGACGGGTCCTCTTGCGCCAAACGTTGCAGCGCCGTGCTCAACTTATCTTGGTCAGCGCGCGTCTTCGGCTCCACAGCAACGCGAATCACTGGCGTTGGGAACTCCATCGCTTCGAGCACGATCGGATGGGCCTCATCGCAAATGGTGTCGCCCGTGGAGACGTTCTTCATCCCACCAATGGCGACGATTTCGCCCGCGCTCGCTTCGTCTATGTCCTCGCGCTTGTTGGCGTGCATGCGCATCAAGCGCCCGACACGCTCTTTGGAATCTTTGGTCGAATTGTAAACGTAGGATCCGGCAGTGATCTTGCCGCTGTAGATGCGGACGTAGGAGAGCTGACCGAGGTGTTTGTCAGTCATGATCTTGAAGACCAAACCGCTGAACGGAGCCTTTTCGTCGGCGGGTCTGGTCTCGATCTCTCCGGTTCTTAGATTGGTGCCTTCAACGGGCGGGATGTCAAGCGGGCTTGGCAGGTAATCGACGACCGCATCGAGCAACGGCTGCACGCCTTTATTCTTGAAGGCCGCGCCGCCGATCACGGGAACGAGCTTCTGTTCGATGGTGCCGCGGCGCAACGCCGCGCGGATCTCGTCTTCCGTGATCTGTTCGCCCTCGATATACTTCACCATCAGGTCATCGTCGATGCTGGCCACCGCCTCCAACAATTTTTCGCGCGCGGCAGCGGCCTCTTCCTTGAGTTCCTCTGGGATGTCGATCACGACGTACTCGGCCCCTTTGGTCTCGTCCTTCCAGACGAGACCGCGCATGCCGATCAGATCGACGACGCCGCGAAACTCATCTTCCAATCCGATGGGAATTTGAATGGGGATGGGGTTGGCACCGAGGCGGTTGACGATGGATTCGACCGAACGGGTGAAGGATGCGCCAGCGCGATCGAGTTTATTGATGAAGCAAATGCGCGGGACGCGTTACTTATCGGCCTGCCGCCAAACGGTCTCAGACTGCGGCTCGACGCCCGCGACGCCATCAAAGACGGCAACCGCCCCATCGAGCACGCGCAGGGAACGTTCGACCTCCATGGTGAAATCGACGTGGCCCGGCGTGTCGATGATGTTGATGCGGTACTCTTGACCGAACCGACGCCAGAAGCAGGTCGTCGCGGCGCTCGTAATCGTAATGCCGCGCTCCTGCTCTTGCGGCATCCAGTCCATGGTGGCCGTCCCTTCGTGCACCTCGCCGAGCTTGTGCGAGACGCCCGTGTAGTACAGTATGCGCTCGGTGGTCGTTGTCTTACCGGCATCGATGTGTGCCATGATGCCGATGTTGCGAAATCTTTTTAGGTCGTGCTTCGGCATAACTACTACTTCTCGAAAATCGCCCTCAATCCGCCAGATAAACGGAGCGTTTCGGGCGAACTACCACCGGTAATGGGCGAAAGCTCTGTTGGCCTCCGCCATGCGGTGCGTGTCCTCTTTCTTCTTGACGGCGCTGCCGCGGTTATTGGCCGCGTCAATCAACTCGGCGGCCAGCCGTTCGATCATGGTCTTTTCGCCGCGGTTGCGCGCCGCTTGAATGATCCAACGAATCGCCAAGCTACCGCGCCGTTCGGTCGGAACCTCCACCGGCACTTGATAAGTCGAACCGCCGACGCGCCGCGATTTGACCTCCACAGTCGGGCGAACGTTGTCCACGGCTCGTTTGAACAGCTTGAGCGGATCCTCGCCGGTCTTCTCCGCTACGCGGTTGAGCGCCGTGTAGAAGATCCTCTCCGATAAAGATTTCTTCCCGTCCCACATCATGCAGTTGATGAACTTGGTCACCAACGGACTGTTGTAGATGGGATCAGGCAACACCTCGCGTCTTTCGACAACCCTTCGTCTCGGCATACGTCTCGCCTCTCGAACTCCAGCTCACTTCTTGGCGGCTGGCGCCGCCCCGGTCTTGGGCCGCTTGGTGCCGTACTTGGAACGCCCCTGCTTGCGGTTGGCGACGCCGGCGGCATCGAGCGTGCCGCGAATAACGTGATAGCGCACGCCCGGCAGATCCTTGACGCGCCCGCCGCGGATGAGCACGATCGAGTGCTCCTGCAGGTTGTGCCCCTCGCCTGGGATGTAGGTCGTCACTTCGATCCCATTGGTCAAACGCACGCGCGCCACTTTGCGCAGCGCCGAATTGGGCTTCTTCGGCGTTTGCGTGTAAACGCGCGTACAGACGCCGCGCTTTTGCGGATTGCCTTGCAGCGCTGGACTGGCCGTCTTGTATTTGACCTTTTGACGCCCTTTGCGAACTAACTGACTGATGGTCGGCACGACTGAATCCTCTCCGTTCGAAAACCTGAATCCGAAACGCAAACCCGCCCGTTCACCTGCCTCTTGCCGGAACGACTGTCCGGCAGTCAGCGCAAGATGCGCGGTTCGCTTACCCCAAAAACCTATTCGAGGGAGTTCTGACGTCGCTCGTCGGCGGGTGCGGATCTTGGCCCCCTTCCAGCCCGACTTTGTCTGTGGCGTCGCGCTACACAGGCAAGAATCTTCGTCTTCGAGCGAGCCGCGGCGACCATCTCACCAGATCGTCAGCGCCGCGCGGCCTTTTACGCCACAATAACAGTCCGACCCGTTGGCAGAAATGCCGGCCTCTGCCAAGCAACGCCTCCGCACCAACAGAACCACTTTCGACGTTGCTCTTCTGACAAGTGCTCCTTGGACGTTGCAGTCCAAAGGGCGGAATATACACGATGGCTCATTATCTGTCAAGCGAGGTGTGGGCGGCGCCTTGTTTCAGCTTCCGCTGGAAATTCAAGGAGGATCGAGAGCCTACGCCGAAAAGTTTGGCCTTGACTCAAAGATTGAACGCCCAGCGGCGCACTTGTGCCGTGCGCCATAGTCAGTCTTCCGACCAGACGAAGATATGTTCATCCGCGGTCAGCGCGCGAATCTTTGCGTCGGCGTAAACGTCGCGCAGCACCTCTTCGCGCAACACTTCGTAGGGGCTACCGGCAGCCACAATCGCGCCACAGCGCATCGCACAAACCTGATCGAAACGCGCGTCCACCAACGACAGGTCGTGCGTGACGACCAGCGCCGTCAAGCCTCGTTCGTCGCGCAGGCGACGTAGATGGCGCACGAGTGCGGCACGATGTCGCAGATCGAGCGAGGAAGAGGGTTCATCCAGCAACAGGCAGTCCGGTTCTTGAGCCAACGCGCGCGCCAGCATGACCATCTGGCGCTCGCCGCCGGAAAGCTCCGTCATCGGGCGTTCGGCCAAATGCGCCGCTTCCACCGCAGCCAGAGCCGCCAAAGCGACCTGCCGGTCGCGTTCGTCCTCGAACCGGAAGCGTGGCGTGTAAGGCGAGCGCCCGGTCAGCACCACTTCAAGCGCGGTGAACGGGAAAACGGTGTGCGTCATCTGTGGGACGTAGCCGATGAGCTGCGCGCGCCGACGCGCTTGCATGGCATGCAGGTTCGCGCCAGCGAAAAGGACTTCGCCGCGTTGCGGTCGAAGCAGGCCGCAGAGCAGGCGGATCAGCGTCGATTTGCCCGAACCGTTGGCACCGATGAGCGCGCTGACGCTGGCGCGTTGCAACCGGAGCGACGCGCCGCAGACTACGAACGGTCCGCCCGGATAAGCGAAAACGAGATCGCGCGCTTCCAAAAGGACCTTTTTGTCCGTCATCCTCGAACGCCTTACGAAAGGTTCGGTCCTATGCGTTCCAACCCGCGACTTGAGCGCAAGCGCTCGACCTTCTGCCGCGCTCGACCGCAACTACAACGTTTGCGCCGTACTCCTTTAGGTCCCACCGATCCCGTGCGCTCCACCCCACAGCCCGTTCGTTGTCTCTTTCCGCACCGGAGATCTGGCTCTTTGCGCTTCGCTCATCTCTGCGCGACCGAAGATTTCCGGATGAATGATCTCGGCGAAAAGACGCGCTGTAGAGCCGACAAATTGCGACGGATGTAGCACGGAGACATCTTTGATCGGATGAACGCACCCCTGACGCACAGCTTTAAGTTGCGGCAACTCCGCTCGCCATACGGCCACCGGATCTTCAGCCAGACGCCCTTCGGCCCCTTGCACCATGTCGATGATCACGTCGGGATCGAGCGCGACCACCGCTTCTTTGGAGATGCGACCGTAACCTATGCCAGCGGGCGGCGCAACCGGGTCGCCGCCTGCAATGCGAATCAGGTCGAAGAGGAAGCTGCCTTCGGTTGCAGCGTAGAGGTCGCGCAGCGTTCCCGGCACACGATCGACGATGCAGAGCACACGCGGGCGCGCCAGCTTCTGTGTTCGCTCGCTGACAGCACTGAGCGCAGCGCGCGTCGCCGCGATGAGTCGTGCGGCTTCATCTCTTTTGCCAGTCGCGTCGCCGATCGCGCGCATGGCGATGAAAACATCATCGAGCGTTTGGCCGGGCACAACGAGCACGCGAATCCCCAGCGCTTCGAGACGCTCGCGCACAAACGGGGCTTGCACTTCCGTCACGATCACCAGATCAGGCTGCAACGCGGCGATTCGTTCAACGTTGGGATTAGCCCACCCACCGACGCGCGGCAGATGCCCCGTTTCCGGCGGATATCGGCAGTAGTCGGAAACGGCGATAACACGGTCGAATGCGCCAATGCCATAGATTATCTCGGTCACGCTCGGACTCAACGAGATGATGCGCCGCGGCACCCGCTGCTCGGTCACCGCCGAAGGTTCTGCCCGGCGACACGCGCCGAACGAACAAGTGACGATCAACAGTAGTGCAAGGCTCTTCCCGGATCTCACGTCGAAACCACCTTCGCCCCATTTGCGGCTTGCTTTTTCTCCAAAGACCGAGACCTTCGCGCCGCCTAACCCCAAGGCGCCGCCGTCTTCAGGTGCTTTCACTCGGACTTTGATTCGGCTCGGGCAGACCTTCGGCGCCGCGCATTGTGCCTCCTTGTTGCACGCTATTGCCATAAGGGCAATGGCGGCAGCGGTTGCCGCAGCAACGGCCCCGCTTGAGGTGAAAGCGCGCCGTGAAGACCATCACGGCGCCTTCCCAGTAGTAGTCCTCGCCTTCGATCAGTTCAAGTCTTTCGCTCAATCTCCAATGCGCTCCATTCAACTCGCGCCTCAGGGCCAACCGATTGCAGCAAAACGTCAAGTCCGCATCAAGCACCTCCGCTCGTGGCGAACTTCCTCCTGGCGCAACCGATTGCAGCAAAACGCCGAGTTCACCTTCCGCCCGTTGTTCCGCTTGCGCTCACGCCGTTCTAGCCGCTCGGATGAAACAGCACGCCCCAAGGCGCCCATCGCTCAGAAGCTCAATGCCGCTCCGGCACGCGCCGTTGCGCCCGGCGTGCGAAAACCGCTCTCGTAATTCGCGCGATCAAAGAGATTTTCGACTGTGCCGAAAAGGCGAAGCGTTTTACGCTCGGCGAGCGGCAGCGCGTAGCTCGCCGTCAGATCGGCTTTGACCAGCGGGCGAAAACGATAGACGCGACTGGCAAAAGAGTTCGGATCGAAGATCGGGGCTAAATAGCTGCTCGTCGCCATCAACTCGAACGCGATGGTTAAACGCTGCGCCAGCCGTTGCGTCGCCAACAGATTGAACTGGTGTTTCGGGATGACGAGCGAACGGATCACGCCGCTGCCTGCAACTTGCGGCTGTCGTTGAATGCTGTTCGTATAGGTGTAAGCGGCGAAGAGCCTGAAGGCACGCGCTGGAGCTGCTTCGAGACTCGCTTCGACGCCGCGCGCCAAACCGCCTGCGCGGTTCAGATAACCGCCGAAACGTCCGAAAGGATCGGTGGCCGGATTGATCGCCCCCGAGAAATCGAATTCGATCGTCTCTTGCAAGCGCGTGTAGAAGTAGGTCCCCGAAGCGCGAACGCGCCCATCGGCGAAGCTCTGGTCCAGGCCGCCATCGACCGACAACGCGCGTTCGGGCCGCAGGCGCGGGTCGCCGTAAACGGAGTAACCGAAGAAGTTGCTGAAGAAAGTGCCGAACCTTTCGAAGAGCGAAGGCGCACGGTATCCGTTGCCAACGTGTGCGCGCAGCTTCGTCTCGGTCGAACGGAACGTGTAAGCGATGGCGCCATCGCCCGTGTAAGCGTTGGGTGGTGCGGTGAAGACGACGTTCTGGTAAGGCGCGCGCGCGAGCGGCTCAAAGCGCGGGCGTTCGAGCGAGAAACGCTGTGCGCGAAAAGCCAAAAGCATCTGCAACCGGTCATCCAATGCCCGTACCAGATCTTGCGCGTAAAAGGCATGGCTCCGTTCGGTCACGCGGACGCGCGAGGCGTCGGCTCGATTGACGGGCGTGGATCGGTTATCGAAGCTCTCTTCCTCGAACTCGTACCCGATGACAAGGCGGTTTCCGCCGAACGGCTCTAGGTCAACACGAGCATCCAGCGTGTGGACCAACCCGTCGTAATCAGAGCGTGTATTGCCGCGCGGTTCGAAAGCCGATACGCCTGCCGGGCCATCGCGGTAGATGCGACGCACGTCGAGCGCTTGATAACCGAGCGTAAATCCGGCGTCGTCGCGCAGACGAACGGCAAGCCGTACGGCGCTGCTGATTAACCTCTGCGCTTGCGAGTTATCCGGGTCGTCGGCTTGCGGGATGAAGTTCGCTCCGCCGATGTTGAGCCGAGAAATGGGCGTGCCCGTTTCGTAGCGACGCAGTTCGGCGAGCGGAAGAGGCACGGCGTCGATGATCCCGTTCGATGGCAGCGTTCCAATGGCTTGCGGGCTTTCGTTCAACTGCAAGAAAGAGTCGACGGCATAGAGCCGCGCCGTCAACGCCACTTTCGGCGTGAAGAAGAACTGCGCGCGCCCTTGCGCGCTCGTGTTGCGCGCGCGGTCATTTCCATCCAATCCGCGCGTCGTGTTCACGTGGCTGAGGCCGAAGCTGTAGATGAAGCGGTCGTCTGCGACGCCGCCAGCAACTTGCGCTCGCCCGCGAAAGATGCCGAGGCCGCCGCCTTCGACCAACAGTTCGCCGCGTGTCGGGCCACCGCCCGCGTCCGTTACGATCTGCACCACGCCGCCGATGGCGTTGGTGCCGTAGGTGGATGACCCCGAACCGCGCAACACCTCGACGCGATCGAGATTGGTCACCACTAGATCGCTCAAGAACGCGGTCGCATCAGCTTGTGGTGCCGAAGGGTCGCGCAAACGAAATCCATCGAGCAACACCGCCGTGTCTTGATTGCGCAACCCACGCATCTTGATCGATACGAGCGCGCCTGGCGTGCCTAATCGTTGTACGCGCAGCCCGGGCACACGCCGCAACGCATCGGCGACGAAAATCTTGTCGCGCTCTTCCATCTCCAGCCGGTCCACAACGCTGATGGATTTAGCCACTTCATCCAAGGTCTGCGCTCCGTCGGCGGCGCTGACGACAACGCTTGCGCTAACGCCTGCAGGGGCGAGCGCGATATCGAGCGTCGTCTCGCCTTCCACCACCACGGTGCGCGCCTGCCGGGAGAAGCCGGGAGCTTCCGCTTGGAGGATGTACTCACCGGCGGGCAACGCGCGAAAGCTGTACTCCCCGTTTCCGTCGGTGACGGTCGCCAAACTCATCAATCGGGCGCGCGCGTAAAGAGTGACCACGGCGCCCGCGATGCTCGCTCCGCGCGCATCGGTGACGCGCCCGCGCAACGCGGCGCCGCTTTGCGCAAAAACAGAACCGGAGAACAAGAACACGAGCAAACAGATCCTCATCTTCTGCATTCAGGGTTAGCTCCTCTCTTGAAGATCGTCGGAGGGCAGATCCGCTGGCGGGAAAAAGCGCGCGAAGAGAGACACCAACGCGCTGAAAGCGAAAGCCCTCGATCTTCCAAGCCGGAAGTCGAGGGCTGAAGCGCGAAAAGACGCCGCGGCCGCAGCGCACACTGCGACACCGCAAAAGCTTTTCTCGCCGACGCCACTCGCTCTGGTCCCGGAGCACAGCGGTCGCCTCCGTCTTTAGCGCAGGCAAGGTTTCCTGACTCCCGACTCAAACGCATGGCTTCACGGCCTTCCCCGCTTTCGCGAGTGACCACGCGACGGTGAAGCCATACATCGCCGGTTACAGTGGCGGGCACCGCGTGGGCTTCGCACCCAACTTCCCTTGAACCTGCAACGGTCGGTCACGTGCGGACCGAACGGCGATGAACCGAATCAAAGAACGCGCGTCGCCGCGAAGGGCACGTTACACAACAGATTGTGTTTACACAAACCGAAACCCACAACCTGTTGCAGTTCAGCCTTTGATGAACCGAAGGATCGCCTCTTCTCCCGGCGAGCGAGAATGCAGAATCTACCATTGCGAGCGAGTTGGGTCAAGCGGACGTTGACCGTCCACCCCATTGCGATGGCCCCATGGAGATCACCGCGCGCGATCTGAGTCAGGCGACCCGGTGCCGTTTACGTCCCCCTTGTGCGTGGGCGATTTTGTTTGTTCTTCGTCTGGGGCTGCTTTCGCCAAGGACTTCATGCGCCAACGCGCGGAAAGGTCTCTGACGGTTGTGCGCGCCATTGCCCGGCAGAGTCCGCGCCCACTGGCAGCTTTCAGCGTTTGACTTGACTCGGAGGTTCGACGCGCAAGATGCCGCGTTCATCACGCCGCACGCGGTAACGCGCTTCCGTCGCTTGACCTTTGGCATCCTCCAAGCGCACGACGATGAACTTCTCGCGTCCGCTTCCCTCGACGCGCAGCGGGAGTCGTCCGCGCACGTTGCCACTGCGGTAGGCGATGTAGTGTTCCTGTTTTTCAGGATCGTAGCCGAGAACGAAGATGCGATCGAAATCCGGGTCGTTCGGTTTGGGTGGACCACCAGCGCTGCTTTTCTCCAAGATGACCCAACTGCCAGGGCGCGCGTCATCGCTCCCTTTGGCTCCACGTTGCTCTGTGTCATCATCGAGTCGCTGCCAAGCGACGAACTCTCTTCCCGTGCGGTAGAAGATGATGTCGCTCGGAACAGCCAATTCAACCTGCTTGCCATAGACCCAACCAGCGGGCGCAGGCGAAACCGATGGGTCGAGTCGCACCTTGTACCACAGCTCGTACTCTTCGGCTGGCGCTTTCGGCTCCTCGCTTGCCGTTCGCCCGCGCGCGTTGCTCCCTTTGGGCGCATCGTCGAGGTCAACCGTGTCTGCTCTAGGCTTGGGCACGCGCTTCCACCCGACGATCTCAAACCGCGCGCCGCTCTCCAGACGCATGAGGACGTTTTCGGAGCTGGTCCGATCTGGCGTCAGACGTAAGTTGCTGGCAGCGCGCAACTGTCCCGTCGCCTGTGCCGGGGTATTTCGGTCCTCTTCGGCTAGCTTTTTCGATTGCTCGAGCATCTTTTCGAGCAAGACGTTGCGCGCTTCGATCCAGCCTTCGGTTCGATCTACATCGTAGGCACGCACGCGGTACCAGCGTTCACCGTTTTCCGCCGCCGTTTCATCCAATATGTCGAGTTTGGCGCCGCGTTCCACTGCCAGCAAGTCGGCAGCGACGACGGCCGTCGAACTGCGAATTTGCGCGCGCCGCGCGATGACGATCCCGGCGTCTTCCTTGCCCGAGATGGGGTGGCAAGCGACTACGGCTAGCGTCCACAGCACGAGCAGCATGAGTCGGAGCCACGGTTTCATGGTCTCAACGTCAAGGGCGTTCAGTCTTCGCGCGGCAGCTTTCTGAGCCGCGCGCGCTGCCGACGCCCTCGCTCATCGAGTGGATTGTAACCGAGTCCGCGCCACAAGTCCCGTTGCGCGGGCGTCAATTGGTCTTCGATCAGGAGGCGGACGCGCCCGTTGGCGATTTCGGCGCGCAAGCCGTGCGGCGCAAGCCGTTCGACTAATTTCATCTCGCCAGGACGCTCAATCAATTCGGTCACCACGTCGGACATCAACCCGCCGAAGCGTAAAGTTTCGAGCGCTGCCGCGTTGCCGTTTTGGGGCGCGGCGGTGTGATACTGGCGAAAGAGCGTGCGATAGATGTCGTCGAGCGAGCTTCGGTTCTTGGTCCGCTGCCGCAGAACGAGATCGTAGAGAAAGGCTGCCACCATGCCTTTGTTGTAAATCAGCGCGTTTTGTCCGGTCCAACGTCGCGTGGCAGCTTCGATGAGCGAAGAATCTCGGCCATCATCTGCAAGCCAGGCGCTGCTTGCGCGCTCCAACGCCCGAAGGTAGTCGTGAAATGAAAGGAGATCCAAACGTTGCGCCGCGCGCATGGCTTGATAGAGCGTGAATCCCTCGTAGAACCAAGCGTATTCGCCAGTCAACGGCAAGGAGTTGGGTACCCACAGATGAAAGAGCTCGTGCGCGAGCGACACGGCGAGCGGCGCGAGCGCAAAGGATGGACGCGCGATGAAGATGGTGGTCGCGCCGCGCGTTTCCGCAGCCCATTGCGGCGCGCCATCCGCTTTGGGGAATGGGAGCAGAATGAGTGTCGCCCTTTCTCTGGGCACGCCACCGAAGACGCGCGCGTGCTCGGCGACGATGCGTTCGGCGTGCTGGGCCAGTTCTTGACCGGCGAAAGACCATTCTCCGAAGATAACCGTTGAAACGCGCATGCCTCTCGCCTTGCGCTCCACGATGCTTTGATCTGCACCGACGGCAAACACAGCGTTGGCGACCTCTTCGATTCGACCCGCCTCAGCCGGAAACATGCGCCAACCAGCGGGAAGCACGATCTCGACGCGCGCCCGCTCGATCTGTTGCGGCAGAAGATCGCCGAGCATCAACAGACCGCGCTCGCCTGCGAGCCAAGAGATGTGCGCGGCGGCAACCGGTGTCGGCAAGCGCGAAAGATCAACGCGGTAACGGAAATCGCTGGCCGGACGCGCTGCACGGTATTCTCCCGAAGCTAAAGCGCGCACCGCCACTTCGCCGCCGGTTGAATCGCGCAACGACAAGGGGCCGATTCTCTCCGCTAGCTCGCCTATGCCCGCGTAGGAATGGCGGAAGGACCAATCCGCGCGCGGTATAGCGAGCGCCCCCTCGACCAGCACGCCACCGGAAGAGACCTTCAGACGCACGCGCGCCTCCTGCGCGAAGACGCTGCAAGCCGCAAGGAGCAAGAAAAGCGCACAGCGCACGAGCGAGACAGGCGGGACGACGTTCGGCATCGAGGCGGTAGTTTGGAACAAACGCCGCTTTAATTCAAACGGCGAACGCTCCACTTCGACCTCGTTTAAAGATCGGCGCGGGCGCATCCCACCCCCTTCAGGGGGTCGG
>NZ_PSLQ01000084.1:0-12215 GCF_040289685.1 Pyrinomonas sp. | reverse complement strand
AGGCACGCCGACGATTCAAGTCGACACAGCGAACCTCGGCGGTCAAACGGTGACGGCGACCGTCGAGATCGGCGGACTCGACGCCAGTTGCACCAACACGGCGAGCTGCTCGACGCCAGTGGTCCAGCGCGCTGAATCGGTGAAGTTCGATGAGTACGGCAACATCGCCTTCAACGATGAAAAGGCCAGACTCGATAACTTCGCCATTCAGTTGCAGAACCAGCCCGGCGCGCAAGGCTACATCATCGCTTACGGCGGTCGTCGTGGACGTGCGGGCGAAGCGCTGCGTCGTGCAGAGCGAGCCAAGGATTACCTCGTCAACACTCGCGGCATCGAAGCTGGCCGCATCGTCACGGTGGACGGCGGTTACCGCGAGACGCTGACGGTGGAACTCTGGATCGTGCCGCAAGGTGCCGAGCCGCCGACGCCGACGCCGACTGTCGATGCCAGCGAAGTGCAGACGGTACCGGAGCGTCGCGCTCCGCGTCGTCGGCCTCGTCGTCGCTAGCAGCGATGGCCGAGTCGTAGAAAGCTGCGGCAATTTGCGAGCGGGTGGCGCTTGACTTAGCGCTGCCCGCTCCCTCTCTTTGTAACTCTGCCCCCGCGAAAAAGCCCAAAGGATCGGTTCCGCGCCCCGGAACTGAAAAGAAGGGGCTTCCCTCTGTACAACCGAAGTGTCGGCGAAAGCCGTTTTGTCGAAAAAGCGCTTGCTCGCGCGAGCGGCCTTCGGCATAAAATGGAGCGTGCGGGTTTCGGTTGATAAAGCGACTCGTTACACACGCTCGTTTTACGTGAAGCGCGCGTTTATGTTGCGGCGGATCAAATAACTTTCTCGGCGAAACAATGGGCAGCCGCATTCTTTTCTCGCGTCCAATTTTTGCTTTTTGCTGCGCGGATTCTTGCGAAGAGCCGATGCTCTCACGAAAGCGATGTGCAACCGCATGGATGAGCCAGATCATCCCACAACGAGCCGCGCTCTCCGGCTAGATGAGAAGTCGTTTTTGGCAAAGATTCGAGGGCTAATGCCCGACCCTAACGCTTGGCTCTGAGGACGTTTTTCAGTAACGAGAAGAGATCAAAATGGTATTCGAGGAGATGGAAATGATTCGACAACCCCGACGTCGCTGCTTTCGGTTAGCGCGTGTGAGGATGCGCTCTTCAATTTATGCGTTCGCGTTGACACTGCTTGCCACCACATTGTTTCCGAGCATAAAGGCGCAAGCTGAATTGCGCGGTGAGGCGCGCTCGACGGCGCTGATCGATTGGCGCGCGACCGGGCCGATGGGCGGTGACGTTCGCTCGCTCGTCATTGATCCGAAAGATGCGCGCAGAATCTATTTCGGAACGCTCGACGGTCAAATCTATTTCTCCGCCAATGGCGGGCAGAGCTGGTCGCGCCTGCCTGGTTTTAATCGTCCGGGGCTATACGTTGACCATATCATCATCGATCCGCGCGATTCGCAGATCATTTACGTCGGCGCTCATCGGCACAAGGAACCGGGCGGATTCTTCAAGTCTGTTGACGGCGGGCGAACGTGGCGCGAGGCCAAGGAGTTGAAGACAGAAGCGGTCCACTCGCTCGCTCAATCGTTGACCAAGCCCGATGTGCTCGTCGCTGGAACGAACAACGGCGTCTATCGGTCGGACGATGCTGGCGAGACGTGGATTAAACTCCCGACCACGGGGATGACCAACACCAACATCGAATCGCTCGCCATTGATCCGCGCAACGACAAGGTGATCTATGCCGGATCGTGGCACTTGCCGTTCAAGACGACCGATGGCGGGCAGACGTGGCGCAAAATCAACAAGGGGATGATTGACGATTCAGACGTTTTCGCCATCGAGATCGATGGCCGCAATCCGGATCACATCATCGCTTCGGCCTGCAGCGGAATCTACGAGTCGAAAGACGCAGGCGAAACGTGGCGCAAGGTTCAGGGCATCCCATCCAGTTCGCGCCGCACGCGCGACATCATGCAGCACCCATCGCGTCCCGAGATCGTCTTTGCGGGAACCACCGAGGGTCTATGGCGTTCAACGCGCGGGGGCGCGGATGGCTCTTGGACGTTGATGACTTCGAAACAACTCGAGATCAATGCCATCGCCGTGCATCCGGATAACCCCGATGTCGTCTATATCGGCACGAACAATTACGGCGTGATGGTTTCGCGCGATGGCGGACGCAGCTTCGCGATGAGTAACGACGGTTTCAGCGGGCGGTTGATCTACGCCGTGGTGGCCGATCGCGAACGTCCGGGACGTATTTACGCTTCGACCATTAACACCACCACTGGCGGCGGCTTTTTCTTCGTCAGCGACGATGGCGGCATGACGTGGCAACCGGCTATGCGCAACATGCCGAAACAGTTGATCGCCTACGCTATCTTGCAAGACCAGCGCGATCCGAACGTCATCTATTTGGGAACCAATATGGGGCTTTATCGCTCGTTGGACCGTGGTTTGTCTTGGTCCGCCGTCACGCCGCTGAGGCAACCGGCGCGCAAGCGCGCACCGCGCGCGACTGCTGATGAGACGGTGCGCCGCGTGCAGGAAGCGCTGAAAGCCGCTGGCTACGAGGTCGGCGCGCCGGATGGGCGCATGGGGCCGCAAACTGCGGCGGCGATTCGCCAATTCCAGTCCGATAAAGGGTTGCCGCAAACCGGCAAACTCGATTCGCGCACGCTCGCTGCGCTTGCTTTAAAGGCCGATTCTTCGACGCCAGTCTTCTTGACCGAAGAGACAATCAACGCGCTTGCCCCGACGCACGATGAGCGCGACGGACGTCCGGGCATCTTCGCCGCGACCAATAGCGGCCTGTATCGCACCTACGATCCAACGCAAGGTTGGCAGCGAGTGCCTTTGGGCAATGGGTTCGACGCGCGTGTTTTGGCCGTTTCGTCTCATCCGCAGAACCCGAAGACCATCTGGGTTGGAACATCTTCTTCGGGCGTTCTCGTGTCGCGAGATGGTGGCGAGACGTGGCAGCGAGTCGAAGCCATTCCGACCATCGCTCCCGTCAACGCTATTGTACAAGATCCGCAGCGCTCGGCTTACGTTTACGTTGGCACCGCGCACACCTTCTACCTGTCGCGCGATGGCGGCGAGACTTGGTTGCGTCGCGGCGGAAACCTTCCCATCGGGAGTTTCACGAGCATTTTGATCAATCCGAACAACACGGATGAGATCTTCACCGGAAGCGCCTTCGAGATGGGCGGTGGCGTCTTCCGTTCAACGGATGCCGGAATGACTTGGGAACGAGTCGATCCGGACCTACCGAGCCGCCGCGTGTGGGCGCTCGCCTTCGATCAGCGCAGCGCCAACAAGCTGCTGGTCGGCTCGCACTCCGGCGGCATCTATGTGGCGCAAAGAGGCACCGCGTTGACGGCTGCTTCCGATGAACAGCGCTGAGGCTGGCAAACGCCTTCGCAGGCGCTGAGATCTGTGGGGAAGGAGAGGAGCTGCCTTCCATCGTCGGCTCCTCTCGCTCTTTCCGGTTTTCATCCCACCTCTGGCTCATCTTCAGAGCCGCGTTGTGCGACGCTCTCGCGATCTTCTTGTGAGTTGGATTCCGTCTCGACGTATAATGCAAGCAGATGATGAAAAGAGGTTCGGCCGCAATCGCCTTGCGGTGAGATTTCGGCCACGAATGGACTGATGTCGTTCAACCGTTCGTTCGAGCGAAAGGGATTGGCGGCACGATATGTGCTCGCAGTCACAAGCGTCGTTGTGGCAATCGGAGCGCTCGTGCTTTTGAGGACGAAGATCAATCCGACCACGGTTGCGCTGGCCATGACGCTGGTCATCCTGTTCATTGCCGCTTTTGTCGGGAGTGGACCGGCTTTTCTCGGATCGATGATCGCCGTGCTCGGTTTCAATTACTTCTTCCTTCCGCCCATCGGGACGCTTACCATCGCTGATCCGCAGA
Organism: Pyrinomonas sp.; assembly: GCF_040289685.1. Taxonomy (NCBI): domain Bacteria; kingdom Pseudomonadati; phylum Acidobacteriota; class Blastocatellia; order Blastocatellales; family Pyrinomonadaceae; genus Pyrinomonas; species Pyrinomonas sp. Next base: position 8,287 of record NZ_PSLQ01000084.1, on the reverse strand, counting down.
ACTGGGTCGCGCTGTTCGCCTTTTTGGTCGTCGCGCTGACTGCAGGACAACTCTCGTCGCTTGCGCGCCAACGTGCCGAAGAAGCCGAGGTAAGGCGGCGTGAGATCGAAAGGCTTTACAGCGAGTTGAAGGAAGCGTTTGAGCAGGCCAGCCATGCCGAAGCGCTGCGGCGCAGCGAAAAGTTGAAGTCGGCTTTGCTCGATGCCGTCACTCACGATATACGAACGCCGCTTACTTCGATCAAAGCGTCGGTGACAACGTTGCTTGAAAACGGCGTCGGAAGTGCGTGTCTCGACGAACAGACGCGGCGCGAGATGCTTCTCGTGATCGACGAAGAGTGTGATCGGCTCAATAGTTACACCGAAAAGATGTTGAAGATGGCGCGCATCGAAGCTGGCGAGCTGCGTCTTCATCTTCGTTGGGAAGCGCCCGAGGAGCTGATCGAAGCTGCGCTCAAACGCGCTGAAACTGCGGTCGCAAAACGCCAAATCGATCTCGTCATCGATGGTGAACTGCCGGTGGTGTCGGTCGATTCGCATGCCATCTCGGAGGTCGTCTTCCTTCTGATCGATAACGCGGTGAAGTACTCGCCGCCCGATAAACCGATCAGAATCAAAGGGCGCCACGTCGAAGATCAGTGGATCGAAATCGCCGTCGAAGACGAAGGGCCGAGCATCCCTGTGGAATTGCGCGAGCGCGTCTTCGATCGTTTTTTCCGAATCAGCGAGAGCGGAACGAGCAGAAAGGGAAGTGGAATGGGTCTCGCCATCGCGCGCGGCATCATCGAAGCTCATGGGGGGCGGATCTGGATCGAAGATGGCAACAGCGGCTTGGGAACGCGCGTCGTCTTCCGTTTGCCGATCGGCGATGACGAAGAGGCCGCTGTTGCTGGTCAGACCTGAGGAACGAGGATGGGGAAAAAGGTCGCTGCGACTGTTGGTAAGTCGCGCCTGAGTTCAGTCGGAGAGGGCGAACCGTTCTTCCTCCTTTAGCCATCCGGATGCGTAAACAGCGGACCGTTTGCGGTGCGCGGCGTAGCGCGGGTTGGTTGAGCGAAAAGGATCGTCTTCCGCAATGAAACAAATGGCTTCCGAAAAAGCGGCTCGTATCCTCATCGTCGATGACGAGCCGCAAATCGTGCGCGTCCTGCGCGCAAGTCTCGGCGCACAAGGTTACGATGTGAAAACGGCTTTGGATGGGCAAGCGGCGCTCAAGCTCTTCGAGGATTGGCGTCCCGATCTAGTGGTCGTCGATCTCGTCATGCCGGGAATCGACGGGTTGGAGGTTTGTCGTCGCCTTCGTCTCGTCTCGCAAGTGCCGATCATCGTCCTGTCGGTCAAGGGCGAAGAGAGGACGAAAGTGGAAGCACTCGATATGGGCGCGGACGATTATGTGACGAAACCTTTCGGGATCGCCGAGTTGTTGGCGCGCATACGCGCGGCGCTTCGTCGGTCGAACGTCGCTTTCCCCGAAAGGAACGAAACGCTCGAGGTCGGCGATTTTCGGATCGATCTCGGTACGCGAAGCGTCAAGGTGCGCGACGAAACGGTGCGTTTGACGCCCAAGGAGTTCGATCTTTTGCTCTACTTTGTCCAGAACGCAGGACGCGTGCTGACGCATCGCAAGCTGCTCGGGGCGATTTGGGGCGGAGAATATACCGAGCAGAAGGAATATTTGCGCGTCTTCGTCGGCAACTTGCGCCGAAAGGTCGAACCCGATCCTGACCGTCCGCGTTACATCTTGACCGAGCCGTGGGTTGGCTATCGCTTCAACCCACAGGGCGACTGAGCCAATTCAGATCACAGGGCGTCGTCAGGGGGCGAAATCGTTCGCCTGATGTCAACACATGGTTTCTCTCAACTCTTCGGTGCGCGTTCACCTTCGCTTTGATTGCGAACCTCTTCGCTCGTTCACTCCGTGCGCATCGCTTCGATGATGGTCGCGGCGATCTCGCGCTCTTTCGATCGGTTTCGAACAAGAGGTTTTCTCATTTCGATTCGATGCGGCAGGGAGGTGGCCGCGCGCTGCCGATCTACACTCTCGTCTTCGCAACTCGACCTAATGGCTAACCCGATTCGCTGACGCCTAACTTGCTGACATCGCCAGCTTCGAAGGGATAGAGCAAAGCTCTTCTCTTTCGTCTTTGGGTTCAAGAAACCGGCCGCTCCTCCTTTTTTCAGCCGCGACGCTGAGTCTCGTGTGGCCTTTACGAAATCTTTATTGACGCTTTACGCGCCCTTTACGAAAGCAGGTTTAACTTAATCGATCGTGAACGGGCGAACGGCTAGTCAGCCGTTTTAGGAGAGCCCTTGGTAAAGAAGATCTTTTATGGCGAAGAGCTCACCGAACAGAGCACAGCGGCTGCGATTCCTCGGAGCGTCGGTCGGCGTCGCGGGCGTCATGGCAGGCATCTTCGGGTCCGTGCTCACCGCTGTCAGTTGGTTCTGCCATGGAGACGCGCGCTTCTACTTTCGCCTTGGCGGGGCGCTTTTGCTCTTCGCCGTGTTGCCTTTGCTGATCGTCGGCACATATTGCTTTGAGTCGGCAGAAAAGAAGATGAGAGAGGATCGAAAGGAGACGAAATGAAGGAAAGTTCTCGCGTCTTTCGCCCCACAGCGATCGGTTTAGTTCAAGCCTTTCGTCGTTCAGCCTGCGTCGTCCCGCTCTTCCTCGGCCTTCTCGGCTGTTGGAGCGACGGCAAAGCGCAGGCGGTCGCTGCAGCGACGCAAGATGCAGCTCGTTCGGAACAATCGACGAACTCAGGAGACGATTCAACCGACCGCGACGATTCAACCGACCGCGAACGCAGCCTGCTGTTGCGCATCGAGCAGTTGGAACGAAGGCTATCGGAGATCGAACGCAACATGAGCGGTGAAGCTCGTAGCGAACCGCGCCCCGTCGAAGCCCCGCAAACGGACACGGATGGAACCTCTCACACACGGAAAGAGAGAGTATCTTCTGCTGATGCTTCAAACGTCGGGCGGACTTCGTCGAGCGGCTTGCCGGAAGGATTGAAGTTCGATCTGACGGTCGATGGCTACTACGGTTACAATTTCAACCGTCCCATCGGCGGCATCAATCTCTTGCGTGCCTACGATGTTCTTTCCAACAGTTTCAGTCTGAATCAAGCGGCGCTCGTCATCGAACGCGCGCCGAATGTCGAAAAAGGGCGACGTTTCGGAATGCGGGTCGATCTGATGTTCGGACAAGCGACTGAAACGTTGCAGGGCAGTCCGAACAATGAGCCGCGGCCACAGGTCTACCGTCACTTGTGGCAAGCATACGGCACATACATCTTCCCGGTGGGCAAAGGATTGAAGGTCGATTTCGGCAAGTGGGCTAGCTCGCTCAGCTACGAAACCAATTACACCAAGGACAATTTCAATTACTCGCGCTCGTTCTACTCCAACTTCCTGCCTTCTTATCACTTCGGTCTTCGGGCGAACTACGCTCTAACTGAACGGCTCTCGTTGGAATACTGGTTAGTCAACGGCGCACAACAAGCAGAGGATTTCAACGGCTTCAAATCACAAGCCCTCCTCATCGGTTATAAGCCTCATAAACGCATCGCTTCGCAATTCAACTATTACGTCGGGCGGGAACAGCGCGACCGGCGACCCCTTCTCAATCCGGGGTTCCCAGCGGTGCCGACGCAGCCGGGATTGAGTTTGGACGTCATTCGACCCGTCCCAGATGGACGTTTGCACATCTTCGATACCTATCACGCTTTCAACGTGACGGACAAACTGACGCTCGCGCTCGAGGCCGATTACGTCATCGGGCGCGTCTTTCGGCATAGCCCCCCAGCGACGGTGTGGGGCGGAGTCGGTTATCTGCGTTATCAGCTCACGCCGAAATCGGCTGTTGCCGGGCGCTTCGAGTATTTAGCGGAAAGAGTCGCTGCCGACGGCAGCCTTTTCTCTGGGGCTTCGCAAGCGCTCAAGGAGTACACGCTGACGTTTGATCGCCAATTAGCCGACGGGCTTCTCGGTCGCGCCGAATACCGGCGCGATTTCTCTAATCGCGCTTTCTTCTTCACCGAACGCCCTGGCTTGTTGAAGAAGGAGCAGAACACGCTCACGCTAGGACTCACTTGGTGGTTGAGCATTAGGTGATGGAAGCGGCGCGCCCATGGAGCGGTGTGATTTCGTGAAGATGGAGGATGCAAAATGGCGGATTCGGTCTTTGTGGCGGTGACGTTGATCTTTTTTGTTTTCGCTGGCATATATGTGCGCTGGTGCGAAAGCTTGCGCGATGGAGAATGAAATCATCATGAGCGCGGAAGACATCGTCGGATTACTAGTTTCATTGGGGTTACTCGTCTATCTGCTTCGTGCGCTTCTTCGTCCGGAGAAGTTATGAGTGGTTGTCGGACCTTCGTGGTGAGGTGAAACATGACGCTCGACGGCTGGTTGCAAATCGCGATCTTTTTCGCCTTCTTGCTGCTCGTCACCAAACCGCTCGGCGCGTACATGGCGCGCGTTTACCAAGGCGAGCGGACGTGGCTCGATCCAGTTCTGCGGCCGCTTGAACGCTTGATCTACCGCGTAACTGGCGTTGACGAACGACGCGAAATGCGCTGGACCGAGTACGCTTGGAGCGTGCTGCTTTTCAGCGCCGTGTCCATGCTTGTTCTCTACCTACTTCAGCGCGTTCAGGGTATCTTGCCCTTTAACCCTCAAGGGTTCGGCGCCGTCGCACCCGATTTGGCGTTCAACACGGCGGCGAGCTTTACAACGAACACGAACTGGCAGGCTTACAGCGGCGAATCGACCATGAGCTATTTGACGCAGATGGCTGGGCTTGCCTACCACAATTTCGCTTCGGCTGCTGTCGGTATGGCTGTGGCCGTCGCCTTCGTGCGCGGCATCGCGCGGCGCGAGTCCCATACCATTGGAAATTTCTGGGTGGATTTCACGCGCAGCGTCCTTTGGATTCTCCTGCCGATCAGTTTCGTGCTCGCGCTCGCGCTCGTCTCGCAGGGGGTGATTCAGAACCTCCGCGCGTATGAGGTTGCCGCGCTCATAGACCCGCCGGTAGGCGAAAGCGGCGAGCGAATGATCACGCAAACGATTCCGCAAGGGCCAGCCGCCTCGCAAATCGCCATCAAGATGCTCGGCACCAACGGCGGCGGATTCTTCAATGCCAATTCCGCCCATCTGTTCGAGAACCCGACTCCGCTTTCGAACTTTCTGGAGATGCTGGCGATCCTCGCCATCCCCGCCGGTCTCACCTACACGTTAGGGCGTATGACCGGCTCGCAACGGCATGGTTGGGCCGTTTTCGCGGCGATGAGCCTGCTCTTCTTCGTTGGCGTCATGGTCGCGTACTGGGCCGAAGCGCGCGGCAATCCGATCATCGCCTCGCTCGGCGTGGACCAGCGTGCGAGCGAGGCGCAGCCGGGCGGCAACATGGAAGGCAAAGAGGTGCGTTTTGGCATCGCCTCTTCGACCCTTTTTGCCACCGTCACCACAGATGTGTCTTGCGGTGGGGTCAACTCAATGCACGACTCTTTCACGCCGCTCGGCGGGCTTGTGCCGCTTGTGAACATGCAACTTGGCGAGGTCATCTTCGGCGGTGCCGGGGCAGGTCTTTCTGGCGTGCTGGTGATGGTCATTCTTTCGGTTTTCATTGCCGGATTGATGGTCGGGCGCACGCCGGAGTATCTGGGCAAGAAGATCGAATCATATGATGTGAAGATGGCAATGCTTTACGTCATCATCTTCCCGCTCGTTATCCTCGCGTTAACGGCCGTTTCCGCGCGCACTTCGTTTGGTTTGAACTCGCTCGCTAACAACGGTCCACACGGTTTATCGGAGATGCTTTATGCTTTTACTTCGGGAACGGCGAACAACGGCTCGGCCTTCGCCGGGTTGAACGCCAACACTCTTTGGTATATATAACACGAGCATTGGAATGGCGATGCTGCTCGGACGGTTTTTCATGATCGTTCCGGCGCTGGCGATCGCGGGAAATCTCGCGCGCAAAAAGAGCGTACCGCCGTCGCTTGGGACGTTTCCCGTGACCACGCCAACGTTCGTCGCGCTCCTCGTCAGCGTCATTCTGATCGTCGGCGCGCTGACCTTTTTCCCGGTCCTTAGCCTTGGACCGATCGTGGAACATCTTCTCATGTACGCGGGGCAGACGTTTTGAGGGCTGAAAAATGAGCAAAGAGAAGATCAGCACGTGGGAGGCGAGGATTGTGCGTCGCGCGCTGATTGAGGCTTTCAAAAAGCTCAATCCGCGAGTGATGATCAAAAATCCCGTGATGTTCGTCGTCGAAGTCGGCAGCGCGGTTCTCACCGTGGGCCTATTGCGCGATCTATTGGCCGCTGCGCCCGTTCATCTGGCTTTCGAATTTCAAATCGTGCTCTGGCTTTGGTTCACCGTGCTTTTTGCGAACTTCGCCGAAGCGATGGCTGAAGGGCGCGGCAAGGCGCAAGCCGACAGTTTGCGCCGGGCACGAACCAGCATCAGGGCACGGCGCTTGCGCGAGGACGGGAGCATCGAAGAGGTTGCCGGCCCGCAGTTGCGCCGTGGCGATGTGGTCATCGTCTCGGCAGGTGAGTTCATCCCGGCCGACGGCGAAGTCATTGAAGGCATCGCGTCGGTCGATGAATCCGCGATCACGGGCGAATCGGCCCCCGTCATCCGCGAAGCTGGCGGCGACCGTTCGGCGGTAACCGGTGGCACGCGTGTGCTTTCGGACCAGATCAAAGTGCGCGTCACGAGCGATCCTGGAGGGACTTTCCTCGATCGCATGATCGCGCTCGTCGAAGGCGCTGAGCGTCAAAAGACTCCGAACGAAATCGCGCTCAACACCCTGCTCGCCGGATTGACGATCATCTTCCTGCTCGCCGTCGCCACCTTGCAACCGTTCGCCATCTATTCGGGCGCGCCGCAATCGCTCTTCGTGCTGGTCTCGTTGCTCGTCTGTTTGATTCCGACGACGATCGGCGGATTGCTTTCGGCGATCGGCATTGCCGGGATGGATCGATTGCTACAGCGCAACGTCGTCGCCATGTCCGGGCGCGCGGTGGAAGCGGCTGGCGATGTCGATACGATGCTGCTCGATAAGACCGGGACCATCACGCTCGGCAATCGGCAGGCGACAGAGTTCATCCCGTTCGATGGAGTGAGCGAACCAGAGTTGGCCGAAGCGGCACAACTCGCTTCGCTCGCTGATGAGACTCCCGAAGGAAGATCCATCGTCGTTTTGGCGAAAGAGCGTTACGGATTGCGCGGGCGAGAACTAAAAGGAGCGGCGTTCATCCCCTTTACGGCGCAAACGCGCATGTCGGGCGTTGACTGGAACGGTCGTGAAATCCGAAAAGGCGCTCCCGATGCGATTGCGGATTATGTGAGTCGGAATGGAGGTGAGGTGCCCCCAAAGATGCGGGAGGTGGTCGAGCGAATCGCGCGCGAGGGGGGCACGCCGCTCGTCGTCGCCGAGCGCGGGCGCTTGCTCGGTGCGATCTATTTGAAGGACATCATCAAAGCTGGAATACGCGAGCGGTTCAATCAACTGCGTCAAATGGGCATCAAGACCGTGATGATCACGGGCGACAACCCATTGACGGCGGCGACCATTGCGCGCGAAGCGGGCGTAGATGATTTTCTCGCCGAAGCCAAACCCGAAGATAAGCTTCAACTGATCAGAAGAGAACAGGCCGAAGGAAGATTGGTTGCGATGATCGGCGATGGGACGAACGATGCACCAGCTTTGGCGCAGGCTGATGTCGGCGTGGCGATGAACACGGGAACGCAGGCGGCGAAAGAAGCCGGCAACATGATCGACTTGGATTCCAACCCGACGAAGTTGATCGAAGTCGTCGAGGTCGGCAAACAACTGTTGATGACGCGCGGGGTGCTGACGACCTTTTCCATCGCCAACGACGTGGCGAAGTATTTCGCCATCATCCCGGCGATGTTCGTTTCGACTCTTCCCGTACTCGATGCGCTCAACATCATGCGTTTGCATAGTCCTGAATCAGCCGTTCTATCGGCGGTGATCTTCAACGCTTTGATCATCATCGCGCTCATACCGCTGGCGCTTCGCGGCGTTCGTTATCGTCCGATGCCGGCGACGGCGATGCTGCGACGCAATTTTCTCATCTACGGCATCGGCGGATTGATCGCGCCATTTATCGGCATCAAGTTAATCGATCTTGTGATCGTAGCGTTGAATCTCACTTGAGGCAGAGAAGATGATGAAGAAAGACTTGATGACGGCGATTTCGATGACGATCGTGACGACGGTGCTTTTGGGCTTGATCTATCCGCTGGC
>NZ_PSLQ01000014.1:0-56890 GCF_040289685.1 Pyrinomonas sp. | reverse complement strand
CGCCACTGTATCCATCACCGCCGAGTTTGTGGAAAAGCTTCCGTTGCTGATGGACACCGCCACTGTATCCATCACCGCCGAGTTTGTGGAAAAGCTTCCGTTGCTGATGGACACCGCCACTGTATCCATCACCGCCGAGTTTGTGGAAAAGCTTCCGTTGCTGATGGACGGACGGGCAAGAGTGAAAGCAGCGCGCTTTTCGGCGCACATGCTGTGCGATCGGTTCAAACTTCACTTCGCAGCTTGTGAGTATTGTTGGTGCACCCGGCAGGACTCGAACCTGCGACCTTTTGATTCGAAGTCAAACGCTCTATCCAACTGAGCTACGGGTGCACGTGGTGAACTCAGAAAGCGTGCAAGCGCGTTGCCGATGACAAGAAGCTGCCTTTAACTCATCCTCATCATAAACGCGCCGAATCACGCTCAACACGCCAAAAGCTAAACCAAATCCAGCCCCACTGTCAATCTTCCAATCCTTCTGTGCAGGTGAGCGCCTGCGATCGTTCGAGAGGATGCAAAGGGTTCGCGCTGCTTAGCGGCATATGGCTTTCAAAAGCTGTTTCGCCCCTGAGCGTGACGAAGAGTCAATATCACATAGCACATCGCTGGCGGGCGAACGCCGCCAATATCTTTCGACCGTTGCGTCTTGCCTAAGCTTTGTTTGGGAGATGATTCATCGATCAGGGCGCGCCGTTTGGATCTCTCGCCGGATGTATTTCACCACTGCGTCAATTTGCTCAGGCGTCAGTCGCCCGGCGAAAGGAGGCATTGCGCCTTTGCCGTTGATGATCTGTTGACGCATTTGCTCATCGCTCAGCGCGCGCGCCTGTGGCGATTTCAGGTTAATTTCCGCGACCATCTGAGCCATCGGCCCGCCCTCGCCCGTTGCCCCATGGCACACAGCGCACTCGCGCTGAAAGATCGCTCGTGCTTCGGCCAGCTCTCCCGTGGCGGCTGCGTCTTGCCGGGTTGGGCTTTGGCAAGCAGCGGAGATGAGACAGAACGATGTCAGCACGGAGCAAAGCCACAGCTGCCGAACCGTGCAGGGTGACGAAATCTCAAACCAACTTAGCACACGCACGGCAAAGAGCACACGTCGCCTTAGCGAGCGCGACTTGGAAGCGCAGAGCAAAATCATGCGTCGTTTGATGACCTTCCTTCCTGTGAGTATAAACGAGCCAAACGGCGCGTCGCAAGGAAAAGGGCGAGCAGCGCTGAATAGTAAGGTATGTGTGCTCTTCCGAACGAGGCCATCGCGCGTTCAGTCTTCATTTTGGAGACGAAAGGCGTTCGCTTCGTCGGCGAAGACGCATTCTCCGTTTAGCCAGCGTTGCGCAGGCGAAAAGCGCTTGCACTCAAAGTCCGTTTTCATCGCAACGGGCGGAAACTCTCGCTGCAGTGCGAAACGAGCGACTCCGTGAATGGCGGAAGGATGGTGACAAAACGGCGGCGATTTGCTATATTGACCTAACATCATAACGATTCTCGGCGAGCGCTTCGAAATCGTTATGCGGGAGAGAGTTTTACTGGAGATGTTCGGCGTTCACAGGGACCGTTTACGAGATGAAGGATGGCATGAAGGACCTTTGATGAGATCGGGCCGCACGACGCACAAGCGAGAGAGGGCGACGAGGCGGTTTTCAGAAGGATCACGAATCGCATGGCTAAGTTGTTCGAGCACGAAGGTAAAAGAGCGCTCGCGCTTCGCGGGATGTCGGTCCCGCGTGGGCGAGTAGTCAAAGACCCGGACGAGGCGCGTGTAGCTGCCATCGAGCTGGGCGGGCAAGCAGTCGTCAAGGCTCAAGTCTGGGACACGGATCGCGCGCGACGCGGTGGCATACGCTTTGTCACTACGCCTAATGAGGCGCGCGCCGCCGCGGACGAAATCTTCGCCTCGAAAGCTCTTGGACAGAGAGTTGAAAGCGTTCTGGTCGAGGAGAGGTTAGAGGTTGCGCGAGAGTTCTACATCGGAGCGGCGGTGGATGATCGTGTGCGGCGTCTCGTGCTGTTATTTAGCGCGCTAGGCGGGAGCGGCATCGAAGGTCGCAAAGAGAGCGTGTTGCGTTTGCCCGTGAGCGTGCGGCGCGAGCCGACGCGCCAAGAGCTGCGGCATGAGTTGCTTGCGCGCGAGATGTTGGAGGCGGAGCTGGAGGAAAAGTTGCTTGCGGCGCTGCTGATTCTGTACAGGACGGCGCGTGAGACCGAAGCGCGCAGCATCGAGATCAATCCGCTCGCTTGGACTAGCGACAGGCGTTTGGTGGCGCTCGATTGTCGTCTTTCGGTGGACGACTATGCGGTCTTTCGTCATCCGGAACTCGGCATCGAGATCGCGCGTGAGTTCGGTCATGTGCCGACGCCGCTTGAAAGGATCGCTTGGGCCGTGGAACGAGACGATTATCGCGGCACTTTTTACTTCGTCGAATTGGTCGAAGCGCGAGAAGGGGACGGCATCCCCATCGGTTTTCACGGCGCGGGCGGCGGTGGCGCCATGGCCTCCATGGACGCGGCGGTGCGCGTCGGTCTTCGTCCGCTTAATTACGCTGATACGAGCGGCAATCCGGCGGCCTCCAAGGTTTACAGGGCGGCGCGCATCATCCTCGCGCAACCCGGAATCAAGGGCTACTTTCTCTCCGGTTCAGGCGTTGCCAGTCAGGAGCAGTTTCATCTTGCGCGCGCGCTCGTGAAAGCTTTTCGTGAAGAGGGCATCCGAGTCCCTGCCGTTCTACGCTTAGGCGGCAATGGAGAGGAGTTGGCGGCCAAGATCATGGCTCGTTTCGCCCGTTCGGCGCGCGCGCCCGTTGAGACCTACCGGAAGGAGCAGAGCGCCGAGTTCTGCGCGCAAAGGCTGCGAGCGCTCATCGAGGAGGACCGATCGGCACCGGTGTCGGCTGAGGGCCCAACGTTTGAGGTGCCACCGCCCTCCAGACCGTACAGATTTCGCACGCGCACCGGGTGGATCACATACGACCATGCCGCTTGCGCAAAATGCGAGACTAAAGCTTGCGTCATCGAGTGTGTGCCGCAGATCCTCAAGTTGGTTGATGGTTTGCCCGTGCTTGCCATCTCCGAAGAGGAAGCGGCGCGTGGCAGATGCATAGAGTGTTTGGCTTGTGAGGTTGAATGCTGGATGCAAGGTGCCGGTGGCGGGCGCGTCGAACTGCCCATCCCCGGTCTTGACGAATTTGGTTTGCCAGCGGAGGACCAGTCGAAAAAAGAGGCAACTGGCATTGCGCAAGGGGCGAAGACGACTCGATCTGAAATGACTCACGAGGGAACGGGCAAGTGGCCATTTTGATCGATGAGAAAAAGCGCGTCATCGTGCAAGGCATCACGGGACGCGAAGGGATGGTGCGTGCGCGATTGATGCTCGATTACGGAACCAAGCTCATCGGCGGAGTCACGCCGGGGCGCGGCGGGCAAGTAGTTCACGACTTGCCCGTTTTCGATTCCGTCGCCGAGGCGCGTCGTGCGCTCGGGCCAATAGATGCGAGCGTCATCTTCGTTCCGGCACCAAAGGTGAAAGAAGCGGCGCTCGAAGCTTTGCACGCTGGCGTGCCTTTGCTCGCTCTGATCGCCGACCGCGTTCCACTCTACGATGTGTTGGAGATTGTGGAGGTGGCCGCAGAAACCGGCGCGCGCTTCGTTGGGCCGAACACGGTGGGCGTCATGAGCCCCGATCGAGCGGTGCTCGGGATGATGGGTGGTGCAGCGGAGACGGCGCGCACGTGGTTTCGCGCTGGGCCAGTCGGCATCGCTTCGCGCAGCGGCGGATTGAGCGCGGCTGCCGGTTACTACATCTGTCGCGCCGGGATCGGCCTGAGCACCGTTGTGCACGTCGGCGGCGATGCGGTGGTCGGTTTCACGTTGCGCGACGCGGTAGAAGAGTTCGAACGAGATCCTGAGACCGAGATCGTGGTCGTCATCGGCGAGATCGGAACATCTCAAGAAGAACAGGTTGCCGAAGCGGTCGTTGGCGGCAGCGTGTCGAAACCGGTGATCGCTTACATCGGCGGGCGGGCGGCCCAGAGCGGAACTCGTTACTCGCATGCCGGGGCGATCATCGAGGGGGGGCGCGGAACCTACCAGCACAAGGTCGAGGCTTTGCGCCGCGCTGGCATTCACGTAGTTGAGGCTTTCAACGACATTGCGCGCAAGGTCAGCGAGCTGCTCGGAACGAGGCCGAAAGGAGAGCGCGTGCATGGTTGAAAAGCGACGGACCGAGATCGCCTGGGTCGAAGATGGGCGCATTCTGGTGCGCGGGTATCGTCTGGAAGAGTTGATCGGGCGGCTCTCTTTTGCCGATGCGATCTATCTCGTGTTGCGTGGCGAGCTGCCTGATGAGGCGCGCAGCCGGCTTTTTGAGGCCATTCTCGTCTCGGTGGTGGACCATGGACCGAGCCCCCCTTCGACGGTCGCCGCCGTGACGGTGGCTAGCACCGGCGCGGAATTGAATGCCGCTGTCGCCGCCGGCGTTCTCGCCATTTCACGCTATCACGGCGGAGCGATCGAGGAGAGCATGCGCGCGCTCGCTTCGTGCGTGCGAAGACAAAAGGAACGCGGAGCGAGCGCTGAGGAGGTAGCCGAAGAGTTCGTCTCCTTTTGTCGGCAGCGCGGCGTGCGTCTTGCGGGCTTCGGCCACCGGTTGCATCGCGGCGATCCGCGTACGGCGAGGTTGTTCGCCCTAGCCGAAGAGTTGGGGCTTGCCGGCGAATACGTCGCGCAAGGGCGCGCGTTGGAAGAGGCTTTGGCTCGCGTCCTGCAGCGTCATCTGCCGATCAATGCCGATGGGGCCATCGCCGCGTTGCTTTGCGAGTTGAGCTTTCCGCCGCGCGCGGCCAACGGAATCTTCATGATCGCGCGAATCGCCGGGTTGGTCGCACACGTGAGCGAGGAGCAAGGACAGGGTGTGTGGCTACGTCCCGTCGTGCCCGCCGATTACGAATACGTCGGTCCGGCGGAGCGCGAAATGACTTGACGGTAGCGATCCGATATTTCATGTCACGAGGGCGAGCGAAGAGATGAAGAACGAGCTTCGACGTTTAATCCCTGAGTTCGACTTGATCGAAGATGAGGGTTTGCGTGAGCGCGTTTGTGCCGTGTGGGAAGAGGCGATCGCCGAAGGCGGCTGGACGCTGGATGATCTGGCGCGCATGCCGTTCACGTTGATGGCTGACAACGTGCCGATCGGCTTCATCGAGCACGTGCGCACGGTCTGTCAGATGTGCGTCGCCATTCAGGGCGTGCTCGAACGGGCATACGGCGAGCGCATCAGAATCGACCGCGATGTGTTGGTGGCGGGCGCGTTGCTCGCCGATGTCGGCAAGCTCATTGAGTACGAGAAACGGGACGGAGAATACGTTCGCAGCGCACATGGGCGCAGTTTGCGCCATCCATTCACTGGCGTTGGGCTCTGTTACCGTCACGGCATCCCGCCCGCAGTGATGCATGTTGTCGCGACCCATTCGAAGGAAGGCGAACATGTCGCTCGTTCGCCCGAATCTGTGATCTTTCACCACGCCGATTTCATCGACTTCGATCTAGTCAGCGAGAAGAGACCATTCTGATGATGTCGATTGCGCGACAGTGGGCCGATTATGCCGTCCGGCTGCGTTACGAAGATCTGAGCGCTGAGGCGGTTTACGCAGCGAAGCTCTTTCTGCTCGACAGTTTGGGTTGCGCTTTGGGCGGCGCGAAGACGGAGGATTTTCGCCTCCTGTGCGAGGTGGCGATGGAACTCGGTGGGCGCCCCGAGTGCACGGTGATCGGCGCTGACTTGCGCGCCGATTGCCGACAGGCGACGTTGATCAATGCCGTCGCGATTCGCGCGCTCGACTACAACGACGTCTATTGGAGACAAGACCCATCGCATCCGAGCGATCTGTTGCCAGCAGCCTTCACGGTCGGCGAGCGTGAAAAGCGCTCTGGCAAAGATCTCCTGACGGCCATCGTCATCGCATACGAATTGGAGATGCGCATGTGCGAGGCAGCCCGTCCTGGCATACGCGAACTCGGCTGGCACCACGCGACGCTGACGCAGTTCGTCGCGCCTGTGGTTGCAGGCAAAATGCTCGGCCTCGATCGCGAGCAGATGATCAACGCCATCGGCATCGGCGGCGCGCACAACGCGACGCTCGGCGCAGTAACCGCAGGCAGTTTGACCATGATGAAGAACACGGTCGATCCGATGGCGGTCGAAAGCGGCGTGATGGCTGCGCTCATGGCGCGGCGCGGTTACCGCGGTCCGGAGACCATCTTCGAGGGGCGCGAAGGGTTGTTCTCCTCGCTCGGCGAAGAATGGGATGGCGAGAGGTTAGTCGCTGGTTTGGGAGACGGATTCAAGATCGCCCAGTGTTCCATCAAGCTGTATCCATCGGAGGCGCTCACGCACACGCCCATCAGCGCGACGCTCGATCTCGTTCGAGAGCACGATCTAAGCCCGGAGCAGATCGAGCGGATCGAGGTTCACACCTTGCGGCGCGCTGCCGAGATCCTAGCCGACCCAGCCAAGTACGAGATTGATTCGCGCGAAACGGCCGACCACAGCTTGCCGTATTGCATCGCCGCCGCCGTGGTGGAGCGCGAGTTGACGCCGCGGCAGTTCGCCCCTGACAAATTGCGTGACCTGCGCATCTTGGAATTGGTTTCGAAAGTCGTCGCCGTTTTGGAGCCTTCGTTTGAAGCGCGTTTTCCTGAAGAACAACCGTCGCGCGTGCGCATCATCTTGCGCGATGGGCGCGCGCTCGAACGCGAACGTCGCTTCCCGAAAGGCGACCCGCGCGATCCGCTCAGGCGCGATGAGATACAGAAGAAGTTCGAACAGCTTGCCGAAGGTGTAATCAGCGCCGATGCGCAACGTGCGCTCTTCGACGCGATCGATTCGCTTGAGACGCTCGAAGATGTCGGGGCGCTCATGCGTCTGCTCGCGCGATCCACTTGATCGGAGCGTCGCAGCGCATCTTCCGCCAGCCCTCCCTTATCGGTTGCCCGCGCTTTCAGCGCTCGCTTGTTGAGGCGCAGGCTTTTCTTTGCCTGCGTGTGGGGAATTGTGTCTGAACGCAGACAGCGCAGTGTCTGCGAACGGACAGGCTTGCTCTTTCAGTTGCTCCGGTTGAGCCTTTTGGCTGTGGATTTGAGCGGCGGCACATAATTTGCCCGAAAAGTTACGCGATCAATCGCAGCGAAAGGGATCGTGATGCCGACGAAATCAGCGCACCTGTTGTCGGCTCGCTCGTTGGTACGACGCGACCGCTCGCTCAATTGTATGTGGCGAATCTTCCTGCTTGTGTTCATCGCAGCATCGCTCTGCCGCGTTGAAGCGCGAGCGCACGGCGGCGAGGATCACGGCGAAAGCCAACCGCGAATCACCGCGACCGCCACCGAGGTCAAACATCTCGCGCGTGCAGGTGATCTCGAAATCCTCGTCAAACACGCACCCATCAGTGCGGATCAGGCGACCGCAGCGCGCATCTTTCTATCGCGCTATGCGACGAACGAACCGATCGGCAAAGCGCACATCACGCTGCGTCTTGCTGGTCCGGCTGGCACGGAGGTGGCGGCGAAAGAAAGTCGAACCGCTGGACAGTACGAGCTGGAACTTCCGCCGCTTTCACCGGGCACTTACCGTTTATCTGTTCGTGTCGAGGCGGCAAGTGAGAACGTCGAGGTGGATCTCGGCACGTTCGAGGTCGCGCTCGCAAACAGCGCCGTAAGAGACGACTTCTCGACATCGCGCCTTTTCGCTTGGTTCATGTTGTTTGGGATTGCGGCGGCGAGCGCGCTCTTTTTTGTGTGGCGCATCGCCGGACGACGCCCGAAAAAGGAGGCAAAGGAGGCGACGGTCGTTTGATCGTTCGTTCCTTTGAGAAGGGAGCGTACTGTCTGCTCGCGTGCATCGCCGTGCTATGCGCGACCTGCATTGGGCCAGAAACGCGGTCACAAGAAGCAACGAAGCGGAGCGCGGCAGCTATGCGTCCCGACGCCTCAGCTTTGACCGCGGAACAACTCGTCGAAATGGCGCTCGCGCGACGCGCTGACTTGCTTGCGGCGCGGGCGCGCGCTGAAGCGGCACGTGCGCGCGCGTTGCAGGCCGGTTTACGCCCTAACCCGACGTTGGAGACCGAGTACGGCACGCCGCGTTTTCTTGGCGGCGAAGCGGAACTGGATTTCTCCGTCGGCGTCTCGCAGCTCTTTGAGCTAGGCGACAAGCGCCGTCTGCGCAAGGAGGCCGCGCGCTTGGAAGCCGAACGCGTCGAGGCGGAACTTCATGCGCTTGAACAGCGAATCGCTTCCGAAGTGCGCGCTGCGTTTGCGCGCGCGGTGGCGGCGGGCCAGCTATTGGAGACGTTGAACCAGTTGGTCGCGCTCGGTGAGGATTTGGAGCGGGCGACGGCGGCGAGATTGAAAGAGGGCGACGTCGCCGCGGTCGATCTCGACGCAGTGCGCGTCGAATTGGAGCGCGTGCGCGCCGAACGCGCACGCGCGCAGGCCGATTTTGAGGCGGAGCTGATCGCGTTACGATCATCCGTTGGGCTTGATCTCGACGCCCCGTTGCGCGTTGCTCCGCTCGAAGAGCGTCCGCCACGGTTGGACTTCTCGCTGGCCGAGTTGACGGAGATAGCTTTGCGCGAGCGCGCCGATCTGCGAGCCGCGCGACTGGCTGAAAGCGCGAGCGCGGCGCGCCTGAGGTTGGCCGAAGCGCAGCGGACGCCGGACGTGGCGGCGGTAGCCCGCTTCTCGCGAAGCAAACAGATCGTCGATCTGCCGGAGAGGCTCGGTGGCGTAGCGCTTGACCGCGATAACGAATTGACCTTCGGCTTACAGGTCGCACTCCCAGTCTTCAATCGCAATCAAGGCGAGATCGCCGCTGCTGCCAGCGAGCGTGTGCAAGCGACAAAAGAGCGCGAGTTCCTCGAAGCGGCAATCAAGCGCGACGTGGCGCTCGGTTATCGACGGTATCTGGCCGCGGCGGAGAGCTTGGAGCTATTTGCCGATCGCATTGTCCCGCAATCGGAAGCGATCTTGCGCCGCGTACGCGCCGCGTATGGTCTGGGCGAGTTTTCAATCTTCGACGTGCTTCAAGAGCAGAGGCGGTTGATCGAAAGCCAAACGCGCTATCGCGAAGCGGTGCGTGA
Organism: Pyrinomonas sp.; assembly: GCF_040289685.1. NCBI lineage: Bacteria > Pseudomonadati > Acidobacteriota > Blastocatellia > Blastocatellales > Pyrinomonadaceae > Pyrinomonas > Pyrinomonas sp. The sequence continues at coordinate 47,759 of NZ_PSLQ01000014.1, read as the reverse complement.
TTACTACGCCGCGCTTGCCGATCTTGAACGAGCGGTCGGCGCGCCGCTCCTGCGCCGACCGCGCGCGGATCGATCCGCACCGACGACGAGCACTGATGCGGAAAAGCTTCGTCGCGCGCTGTTGCAGGAACGCATCCAGCGCTGATGTCGGCGACCGGTCAGCGCGCGTGCGCATCGATTTCCGCCGAGGAGAGAACGAACCTTTGTCTTGCTCGGCGCCCTTTCAAAGTTTTTATGAGCTAGACAGGGGTGAAGAGCTAAGCGATCAAGCGCGCTCGTCTCGCGCGCTGCTTTTCAGAGTTTTATGGGTTAATTGGATTTCGAAGCGAGGTGATCGTATGAGGAACTTGGTTGGAATCGTTGCGCTCGCATCTTTAGCTTATGCGGTCGCTTCTTTCAGCGCATGCGCGACCGAAAAGCGCGAGGTTAAATCGAACGCGAACGCACGCGGAGCGGTCCCGAACGCAGTGGTGAAGGCGAACGTTGCGGTGAACGACGAGGTGCCAGCAGCGGTGCGCGCTGCGCTCGCCGATGCGTAGACCGTCGCGGTCGAAAAGAAAGAGCTATCCACATCGCAGCTCGCCGAAGTCGAACGCGAAGCCGGAACCAAGGTGCAAAACGCGACGCACACGACCTATTTCGGTTACGCATCGAACGGCGGCGCTCGACGCCAAGTCGGGGCAGCGACCCTGCTCGATGTAGATGGCAAGCAAGTGATCATCATTTACGAGAGCCGGAACGGTTTGCCGTACATCAAAGAGGTGCGCGCCGAAGGACTGCCCTCGGAATTCCTCGCGCAGTTTCGCGGTAAAGGGCACGACGATCCGCTGCAACTCGGACGCGACGTACAAGCGCGCGGTCTCGATCAGCCGACGGCGCGTGCCATCGTCGACGCCGTCAGGCTCGACACGCGCGTGATGCAAACGCTTTACGGCGCACCGCACACGCACTGATCGGTGAGTTTGTAAGCTTTCGTCGCGGCCAAGGAAAGTCCCGACGCATTGCGCTCAGCAGATCGGTGTTTCATGCGCGAGCAAATATGAAGAGAATGCGGAAGATCATGGCAAGCTGGACCAGATTCACGGGCTGCTGGCTCGTACTCATGGTCGCTTTGTGTTTCTCCGTCCGCGCACACGAGGGAGAAGATCACGGCGCGCCCGCTCGCTCCACCGCAACCGCTGTCGCTCTTTCTGCGCGCGTGGCCGAGCGAAACGTGCAGACGCCGGTGGGGCAGTTTCGCTTTCGTCTGCGACAGACGCCGCCGGACCCGCGCGTGGGCGAAGAGACGCAGTTCGAGGTTGAAGTTCTGGAGCGCGTCGAAGGAGGTTTCGGTTCGAGCGAAGGGTTGCAACCGGCGAAAATTTCGCGCGTTGTGGCGCGCATCGCCAAAGCCGACGGCACCGTGATCGAACCGCAGCTCGACGCGCACGAAGAGAATCGACCCGGCGTGCGCGGTGTTCATTACGTTTTCGGATCAGCGGGAGAATACAAGATCTCCTTCGATTTCACGCTCGCCGACGGCCGTTCTCTGTCGGTCGATTTCCCCGTGTCGGTTGTCGTTGCGCCGATCAACTGGACGTTCTGGCTGGTGCTCGGCGCGCTCTTTCTCCTTTCGGCAAGCGTCGTCGTTGGCTACCACGTCGTGTTGCGGCGTCGGGGCGTTGCTGGCAAGGAGGTCGCACGTCGCGCGTTGCCTGTCAGCATCACTGTCTTTGTGCTCTTCATCGTCGGCGCGATATTGCTTGCGCGCGTCGAACGGCCACGCCAATCGAGAGCGACGGGCGAAACGACAGCGAGCGCCGCCGTTCTGCCGAACGCAGTCGCGGGGCCGGAAATCGTCATCCCGAAAGAATCACAACTGCTCTTTGGCATTCGCACCGCAATAGTTGAAGAGCGTCCCGTGACCGCTGGGTTGAAGGTGACGGGCGTCGTGCGCGCGCGTCCCAACTCGCGCGCGACCATTGCGCCTCCCGTTTCGGGGCGCGTCTTTTTCAAGGATGGATTGACGCTCGGCTCTTTCGTTGCGCGCGGTGAACGGATCGGCACGGTCGAACAGATCCTCGGCGCGTCGGAACAAGCGGGCCTTGAAGCGCAGCGCACGGAGTTGCAGCGTGCTGTTTTGGAGCAGCAGGCGAAGAGAAGCGAACAAGAGGCTCTGGCACAACAGGCGCGAGCGCGCCTAGCGCAAGCGGAACGTGAATTGCGCCGAGCCACGGAGCTTCTCGAGGTCGGCGCCGTGCCGCGAAAGCGCGTCGAAGAGGCGCAGACCGCTGTTCAGATAGCGCGTCAAGAGGTCATCGCCGCAGAACAGCAAGCGCGCATCGCCGCCGAACAGGTGCGCGTGGTGCAGACGGGAGCGCAGCGCATTGGTCCAGTCCGTCGCTTCCCGTTGATCGCTCCGGTGACGGGCGTCATCAGCGACGTCAAAGCGGCGACGGGGCAGCAGGTCGAGGCGGGAAGTGAGCTGCTGAACGTCGTGGATCTATCGGTCGTCTACCTTGAGGCGCGAGTTTTTGAAGGCGATCTGGCGAAGGTGCGTGATGCGCGACAGGCGAGCTATACGACGCCGGCTTTTCCCGATGAAGTGTTCGGTCTCGGCAAGGGTGGGGGAGGTCGTATCGTCGCCATAGGGACGAGTGTGGATCCGCAGACGCGGAGCGTGCCAGTGATCTTCGAAGTCGCGAACCCCGCGAACCGTTTGCGCGATGGCATGTTCGTCGAGATCGTTTTCGACGTCGGCGAGACGACGCCCGTCCTCGCCGTGCCCAAACGCGCTGTCATCACCGAAGAGGGGCGCACATACGTCTTCGTCTTCAATGGCAGCGAGAGGTTTGAAAAACGCGCCGTGCTTCTCGGCGCTGAAGGACGTGATTTCTACGCGGTCAAATCGGGATTGAATCGGGGCGAGCGCGTCGTTGTCGATGGCGTCTATCAGTTGCGCTCGGCTCGACCCGGGTGATCGAGCGCGATCTAATCACGCGAACTGCTTGGCCGGTGATGAGAAGGAGCGAAAAATTCGGCGAAACCGTGGAGGAGAAGATGCGAGAAGAACTCACGTTGGCACTTAAAGAAGTCTCCGCAAAGCGAGGGAAGAAGGCTATCCGCTACACAATGCGCGTATGGCGGTGGTTAATGTTTGCATCGGCAGCAAGCTTGATCGTCGCGCTCACGGCTTGCGGCACCGAACCGGCAAAGATAAATGGAAACCGCACCGCCGCGCAGAACGAAGCGGCGAATCAGAAGATGAGTCATGGCGGCAGCCAAGACTCGCACGCGACGATGGACCACGCGCAGATGCAAAGCTCGCCGGGTGCGGAAAAAGCCCCGTATGACTTGCAGTTCATCGACACGATGATCGCGCATCACCAAGGCGCGATAGACATGGCGCGGCTGGCAGCGGATCGCGCCGAAAGGGGCGAACTCAAGGAGCTTGCGCGAAAGATCATCGCCGATCAGGAGCGCGAAATCGCGCAGATGCGCCAGTGGCGCGAGCGTTGGTACAAAGGGCAAGCGCCCGCGATGAACATGGACCTTCCCGGCATGAGAGAGTCTATGCAGATGGATATGGGCAAGCTCGCAGAAGCGCGCGGGAGAGTTTTCGACCTGCTTTTCATCGATATGATGATCCCCCATCATGAAGGGGCCGTGAAGATGTCACGGCAAGCGCTCGAGCGCGCTGAGCACGTCGAAGTGAGACGTTTAGCCGAGCAGATCATCGCCGCGCAGCAAGCTGAAATCGCGCAGATGCGCCAGTGGCGCGCGGAATGGGAGAAGTGATCGGCGATCCGAGGAGGAGCTCTACGGAGCTTCTCCTCGCGCGTTGCACGAGGCTGGCCCAATGCTCAACGCAATCATCAAATGGTCGCTAGAGAACCGGCTGCTCGTCGTCGCCATCGCGGCGTTGACGCTGGCATGGGGGACTTACATCGCGCTTCAGTTGCCGGTCGACGTCTTCCCCGATCTGAACAAGCCGACGGTGACGATCTTGACCGAAGCGCCGGGGCTAGCTCCTGAAGAAGTGGAAACGCTCGTCACCGTGCCGATCGAGACCGTGCTCAACGGTGCGCCCGGCGTGACGCGCGTCCGGTCGCAAAGCGGCATCGGGCTATCGGTCATCACCGTCGAGTTCGATTGGGGAACGGACATTTACCGCAACCGCCAGTTGGTGAGCGAGAAATTGCAGCTTGCGCGTGAGCAACTCCCGCAAGGGGTTACGCCCGTGATGGGGCCGATCGCCTCGATCATGGGTGAGATCATGTTGATATCCGTGCGTTCGCGCGATGGTTCGACTGATCCGATGGAATTGCGATCGCTCGCCGACTGGACCATACGTCCGCGATTGATGTCGATCCCGGGCGTCGCGCAAGTGATTAACATCGGTGGCGGCGTCAAGCAGTACCAAGTGCTCATTTCGCCAGCCAAGCTCGCGCAGTTCGAGCTGACGATCGAAGACGTTGCGCGCGCGCTCGAACGCGCCAACTTGAACACGACGGGCGGCTTCCTCGACGCGCAATCGCAAGAGTTTCTCGTCCGCAATCTGGCGCGCGCCTACACGATCGAAGATCTTCGACGGACAGCGGTCGCTTATCGCAATGGCGCTTCCGTCTTGCTCGGTGAGGTAGCTGCGGTCAAGGAAGGCCCGCGCATCAAACGAGGCGATGCCGGGACCAACGGCGCGCCCGCCGTCATCATGTCGGTGCAGAAGCAGCCGGGCGCTTCGACGATCGAGCTGACCGAAAAAATCGACGACGCGATCCGCGAAATCCAAGCGACGTTGCCGCCCGACATCGAGATCAACCTGCGCTTGTTCCGTCAAGCGAACTTCATTCAGGCTTCGATCCGCAACGTCATCGAAGCGCTGCGCGACGGCGCGATACTGGTCACGGTCGTCCTCTTCCTGTTCTTGCTCAACTTGCGGACCACGGCGATCACGCTCACGGCCATTCCGCTCTCTTTCATCGTCACTTTTCTCGTCTTCCGCGCCTTCGATGTTTCGATCAACACGATGACGCTCGGCGGATTGGCGGTCGCCATCGGCGAGCTGGTGGATGATTCCATCGTCGATGTGGAGAACATCTTTCGCCGTTTGCGCGAAAACAGAGCATCTCCCGACCCGAAACCGGCGCGGCGCGTCATCTACGAGGCGTCGCTCGAAATTCGTTCGAGCATCGTCTATGCGACCCTCATCGTCGCACTGGTCTTCGTTCCGCTCTTCGCTTTGACCGGCATCGAAGGACGATTGCTCGCGCCGCTCGGTCTTGCCTACATCACATCGCTCATCGCGTCGCTCGTGGTGAGTTTAACGGTGACGCCGGTGCTCGCCTCTTACCTGTTGCCGCAGATGAAGGTAATGCGCCACGGGCGTGAAAGCTTTCTGGTCCGGTTCTTGAAACGATGGGACGAGCGATTGCTTCGCCACACGTTGCGCCATCCGAACGTCGTTATGGCGAGCGCAGGTGCGCTCCTCGTCGCCGCGTTGGCCACGCTGCCTTTCGTCGGGACATCCTTCCTGCCGGAGTTCAACGAAGGGACGTTGACGATCAACGTGCTGGCCGAACCTGGGATTAGCCTCGAGGAGAGCGATCGCATCGGGAGAATAGCCGAAAAACTGATCCTGGAAGTGCCGGAGGTCGTCGCGACCGGTCGGCGCACAGGGCGCGCCGAAATGGATGAGCATGCCGAAGGCGTCCACTACACCGAGATAGATGTCGATCTTCGGCGCAGCGAACGCACACGCGATGAGATACTACGGGACATCCGGCAGAAGCTCGCGGTCATTCCGGGCGTGACGGTGAACGTCGGACAGCCGATCTCGCATCGATTGGACCACCTGCAATCGGGCGTGCGCGCGCAGATCGCCATCAAGCTTTTCGGCGATGATCTGGCGACTTTGCGCAACAAAGCCGAGGAGATCGTCAACGTCGTCGGCACGGTCAACGGCGCGACCGACGTGCAGATCGAAAAGCAGGTGCTCATCCCGCAAGTGCGGTTTGAGGTCGATCGTGAAGCGGCGGCTCGTTATGGTTTACAACCGGGCGAGGTCGCTGAAACTTTGGAGATGGCGCTCAACGGAAAGAAGGTCTCGGAGATCGTCGAGGGGCAGCGGCGTTACGACCTCATCATACGCTTCGGTGACGAAGCGCGCTCCTCGCTCGATGCGCTCCGAAACGTGACGATCGACACGCCGCAAGGGACTCAAATACCGGTCGCGGCGGTAGCGCGCATTGAAAATCTTCCGGGGCCGAATCAGATCTTGCGCGAGAACGCGCAGCGTCGGATCGTCGTTTCGGCCAACGTCGCGGGGCGCGACTTGGGTTCGGTCGTGCGCGACATTCAAGATCGCGTGCGAAGGCAAGTGCAACTTCCCCCTGGTTACTTCATCGAGTACGGCGGCCAGTTCGAGGCGCAGCAGGAGGCGACCCGTAGGCTCACGCTGCTTAGCATCTTTTCGGTCGTCGCCATCTTCTTCCTTTTGATCAAAGCGCTCGGCGATTGGCGTTCTGCCCTGCAGGTGATGGTCAATATTCCGCTCGCCTTGATCGGCGCGATCTTCGCCATGCTCCTTTCAGGCGGCGTCTTTTCGGTGGCGACGCTGGTCGGTTTCATCTCGCTCATCGGGATCACGTCGCGCAATGGCATCATGATGATCTCGCACTACATTCACCTGATGCGCGAAGAGGGCGAAGATTTCACCGAACGGATGATCATTCGCGGTTCGCTCGAAAGGCTCGTGCCCGTGATGATGACGGCTCTGACCGCTGGGCTTTCCTTGATCCCGTTCATTTTGGCAGCCGATGCACCCGGCAAAGAGATTTTGCATCCGCTCGCCGTCGTCGTTCTCGGCGGCATCTTGACGGCGACTTTGCTGGACCAATTGGTGACGCCCGCGGTCTTCTACAAATTCGGTCGTCCCATCGCCGAGCGGGTCATCAAGGAGCGGAGGCTGAGAGAGAGAGAGGCTGGAGAAGGAGAGAAGACGCGCTTCGAAACGCCGCAACCTGTTGGGGATTGACCGATCAGCGGATGAAAATGGCAGAAGCCCGCTTTAAGTTTCGACTGCGAGGCGTCGCTCATCATCTACGCTCAGCGAAAGCGGAGAAGAGAACGTGAAAGCATCCGTGAATCGAACAGAAAGCGAAGAACATGGCGAAGCCAAAATGGAGCGCGTTGATTTGCAGATCAACGGGATGACGTGCGCGGCGTGCGCACGGCGCATCGAACGGCGGCTGCGCAAAGTCGCGGGCGTCAAGCAAGCGAACGTCAACTTCGCCACTTCGCGCGCCACAGTCGAGTACGACGCGCGCGCGTGCGATGCGCGTCAGTTGATCGCCGCAGTCAAAGATGTCGGCTACGATGTCGGCGGCAGATCGCGCGTGAGTTTCGTCGTCGACGATTCGGCGCGCCCCGCTGGGTCGAGCCAACCGCTTGAGAACCATTTGAAGCGTTTGCGTGGCGTCGTCGAAGCGACCTTCAACTTGGTGAATATGGAGGTGCGCGTCGAGTATCTGCCGGGGGTTGTGGATGCGCAGACGATTCGTCGCGCCATCGAAGGGTTCGGCTACCAAGTGCGCGAGACCAGTGGAGAGGGACCGCACGAGCTCATCGAAGAAGATGATGCGCACGCGGCGGAGTATCGGAGCTTGCGGCGAAAGTTCATCATCGCGACGGTCCTTTCTCTTCCGGTGCTCGCTATTGCCATGAGTCATGGCCGGTTCGATTTCCCCGGAAGCGGCTGGTTGCAACTGGTCTTGACGACGCCGGTCGTCTTCTACTGCGGCGCGCAGTTTTACAAAGGGGCTTGGGCGGCGTTTCGTCACCGCGCCGCCGACATGAACACGCTGATCGCGGTCGGCACGGGGACGGCTTATCTCTATTCGGTGGCGGCTACCTTCTTCCCGCGTTTCTTCGCGTCAGCGGCTACGGGGCACAACGTTCCGGTCTATTTTGAAGCGGCGGGTGTCATCATCGCGCTCATCCTGCTCGGTCGGATGTTGGAAGCGCGCGCGAAAGGGCGAACGAGCGACGCGATCCGACGTCTCATCGGGTTGCAAGCGCGCACGGCGCGCGTCGTTCGTGACGGACGTGAATTGGAGGTTCAAGTCGAAGAGGTCGTGCCGGGCGACATCGTTGTAGTACGACCTGGCGAGAAGATCCCCGTCGATGGAATCATCGTCGAAGGATCGAGCGCGGTGGACGAATCGATGTTGACGGGCGAGAGCTTGCCGGTCGAAAAGGACCAAGGCGATGAGGTCTTCGGCGGAACGCTCAACAAAACCGGTAGCTTCAAATTCCGCGCGACCAAGGTCGGCAAGGAGACGGCCTTGCAGCAGATCGTCAAACTCGTGCAGGAAGCGCAAGGGGCGAAGGCTCCCGTCGCGCGGCTGGCCGATGTGGTGAGCGGCATCTTCACGCCGATCGTCATCTGCGTGGCGATTGCGACCTTCGTCATCTGGTACGTCGTTGCGCCCGTGGATGTGCGTCTGAACATGGCGCTCGTCAATTTCGTCTCGGTGCTGATCATCGCTTGCCCATGTGCGCTCGGTCTGGCGACGCCGACGGCGATCATGGTCGGCACAGGGCGCGGAGCCGAACTGGGCATTCTGATCAAAGGCGGCGAAGCTTTGGAGACGGCGCATCGGTTGCAAGTCGTTCTGCTCGACAAGACCGGGACGATCACCAAAGGGCGCCCGACCGTGACGGAGATCGTTGCATCAGATGCTTTTGCCGCCGATGAACTGCTGCGTTTGATCGCTTCCGCCGAACGCGCGAGCGAACATCCGCTCGGGGAAGCGATCGTGCGAGCTGCGCAAACGCGCGGCATGGAACTCAGCGAGCCGACCGAATTCAAAGCGCTCGCTGGTCATGGCATTGAAGCGCGAGTCGAAGGGCACGACCTGTTGCTTGGGAGTCTGAAGCTGATGCGCGATCATCACGTCGCGCTTGACGGATTTGAAGCGCGCGCGGCGACGCTCTCTGCCGACGGCAAGACGCCCGTTTATGCGGCAGTGGACGGACGTTTCGCCGGTTTGGTCGCCATCGCTGATGAGATCAAACCGGAAGCGGGCGAAGCTGTAGCGATGTTGAAGCGAATGGGGCTTGAAGTCGTCATGATCACCGGCGACGACCGTCGGACGGCGGAAGCGGTGGCGCGCGCCGTTGGAATCGAACGGGTGCTCGCCGAAGTCCTGCCGCAAGACAAAGCGCGCGAAGTAAAACGCTTCCAGCAGGAGGAGAAGAAGACTGTTGGCATGGTCGGCGACGGAATCAACGATGCGCCAGCTCTCGCGCAAGCTGATGTCGGCATCGCCATCGGAACGGGGACGGACGTCGCCATTGAAGCTTCGGACGTCACGTTGATACGGGATGATTTGCGTGGCGTTGCAATGGCCATCAGACTCGCGCGCGCGACCATGCGCGTCATCAAACAGAATCTCTTCTGGGCCTTTATCTACAACACGCTCGGCATCCCCGTAGCGGCAGGGGCGCTCTATCCATTCACCGGCTGGCTGCTTTCGCCGATCATCGCAAGCGCGGCGATGAGCCTTTCGAGCGTGTCGGTGGTGGCGAACAGTTTGCGATTGCGTCGGTTCAAGTAGGGTTGCGAGGCGAGACTTCGTTCTCGCCTCATTCGCACCGGTTGATGTCGGGCGTTCGAGCGAACAATTTTACGGACTAGATTCGCCATTGTCGGTTGGCGAACATTACCCTGGTGGAAAGTTTATGAGTGTTCAACCGTTCGCGGCGCATCGCCGAGACCGCGTTTGCGAATGATCTCCGCGGTGAGGAAAGATGAGCATCTGGATTTGGGCGACAACATCGGCGACATTGGATGGAAGCGAATGGGCGGTGATCGTCGCTGGCGCGGCGGCGATCATCTTCGTGCTCTGGTACTTCTTCGGCGAGCGTCAAGGCGTTGCGGCGAAGGCGACCGAAGGTGGAGCACAAGAGATTTCAATTACGGTCAAGGGCGGCTATTCGCCCGATACGATCATCGTCAAACAAGGGCGGCCCGTGCGGCTGAAGTTCCGGCGTGAAGAGACGGCCTCGTGCAGCGAACAGGTCATCTTCAGCGATTTCGGAATCGTGCGCGATCTTCCGCCGTTTCAGACGACCGTCGTAGAATTTACGCCAGATAAACCCGGTGAGTACGCTTTCACTTGCGGCATGCGAATGCTGCGTGGAAGATTGATCGTCGAGCCGGATGGTCCCGCCGTTTAGGAGCAAACGGCGAGGGGAGCGTTGATAATACTTCAGCCGTGTCGGTGCGTGCCCAAGGATGATCGGGGATGACAAAGCAGCGCGTCGTTGCGGTTTAAAATGTGCTGAGAGCGTGGAGTCGCTCTAGTCGTGTGAGCTGTCTATATTCTCAGGCGAAGAGCATGACCTCGGTCAGAGGTGCTAGGTAGAGATGAGACTAGAAGACCAACGGAAGGTGTTTAGCGAAAGGGACGGATTGCATCGCGCGAGGAAATGGGCTTTCTGCGTGCCTTTGCTCATCGGCGTTGGGATGTGTGGCGTCTTCGCACACGACCTGTTCTTGAAGCTTGATACCTACTTTCTGAAACCTGGGACGCGTGCCACGGTCAAACTGCTCAACGGGACTTTTCAAACAAGCGACGGCATAGTGCGGCGCGAACGCTTGCGCGATGCGCGCGTCGTCCTGCCCGGTGGAGATGTCGTGCGCCCATCCGCAGAACAGTGGCGCGATGAAGCGCAGACGACCATGCTCGATATCGAGACCAAAGGCGCAGGGACTTACGTCGTTGGCGTATCGACGGCTCCTCGCGAAATAGAGTTACGAGCCAAGGATTTCAACGAATACTTGGCGCATGACGGATTGCCAGATACTTTAGCGGAGAGACGTCGCCGAGGCGAGTTGAACAAGGACGTTCGCGAGCGATATTCCAAGCACGTGCGCGCCATCCTACAAGTTGGAGACGAAAGGACGGATGATTACAAGACCCTGCTCGGGTATCCGGTGGAGATCGTCCCTGTTTCGAACCCGTATGCGCTCCGCCCGGGACAGGTGCTTGAAGTGCTTTTTTTGAAAGACGGAAAGCCAGTCGCCGATCAGTTCATGCTCGCCGGATACGAACTGAACGGGAGGTTGTCGCGGGAGATCTCCGCGCGAACTGATCGAAATGGAGTCGCACGGTTCCGCTTGAGGAGTCGTGGCAAGTGGTATGTGAAAACGATCCATATGACGCGCGTTTCGGAACCGCACTTGGATTATGAATCGAAGTGGGCGACCTTGACGTTCGAATTGAGATGAAGCCGCGCTATGTTGAGCGATGATTCTTCTCGGTGCCGGGCCGAGAGGAGGTTTTTGATTCGCTCAGAGGATGCCGTTGATGAGCTTGATACGCCGTTACAAAGAGATCATTTTCGGCGTCGGCCTTGGACTCTTGATGTGGGGTATAGATGCCGCGATGCACGTGCGCATGAGCGCCGAAGCGGATCTTCCTGCAAGCTTCGTCGCCGAGCTGTTCTCCCCCGGGGCGACACAGGCGTTCTTTCGCGCGCTCTTCTTGCTGATCGCAATCGCGTTCGGGTTTGCCTTGTGGCGCGCTAATTGGCGCGAACGAGAATTGCGCGCGCTCGAAGAAGCGATCATCTCCTTTCATCGTCAACTCGACAGCCCGGCAATGCGCATCGTCAACCACGTGCGTATGCTGCAAACTCGAACACAGCCGACGCAAGACGACCTCATGCGAACCGTGCTCGAACTGATCGGTGAGGATGCACGAACGATCGACGAATTGGCGCGACAGTACATCAAATTCAGCGAACAAGTCATGGCTGGCCGGACTGCCGAAGCGCTCGAAACCTTGCGTGCCATCATCGCACGGCGAACCGCAGGGCAAGAGTCGTAGTTCGCTCGTCTTTTTCGACGAGTTTCAAGGAAGGATCATTGGCCCGCAGTCGCTCCTGCGAGTCAGGAGATGCTCGCGCTTTTGGCCGCTTAGATCGAGTCGGTCAATCTCGCCTCGAACATGCACGAGCGGCGCGCGACTAACCGAACGACGAGTTCGCGGAAGAGGACGGAGTGAAGATGTGAGCTTGCCGGTTGATAAGCGTTGTGGCGCCGCTCAGCGGCTCACGCAGCGCTCCTCATTGACGTCAAGCGACGTCGTAATCGCTGCGTGACGCATCGCTCCTTCCTTCTTTTTCGATCCGGCTGTGGTTCCATTAAAACATGGTTTGGATGACGAGTGCGATTAGCTTTCCACAAGGGCGGGCCGTTCAAAACTTGCAGCCGACAAAGCTTTGCGAGATCGGCTGCGTCGCTACGGACCTCGTTTGCTGGACGCGAATCTCCCTTGTCGTAGATCGAGCGCGTAGCTAAAATGACCTCGTTAAAGCGGACGTCGCTTGCTCAAAGAGGGTCAGTTAAGTCGAATGGGTCTTCTGCTTTTGCGGCGCTTCGTTTGATGTTCGACGAGATTTGAGATTCAGGGGGGTCGCTGAAAGCCCTATGAGTGCAGATGAAAAGAACAGATTGCTTGGCATTGGGTACATAGTTCTCGGAGCCGTTCAAGTCGCGGGCAGTTTAATCTTGGCGATGTATTTCGCGTTCTTCTTCGGCTTGATCAGCAGACTTCCCGGTTCTTCAGACGACTTCTTCACGCCAATGTTCCCTTTCTTCGTCTTTGTGGTCGCGCTCGTGTTCTATGGTCTATTGACGGGAGGCGGATCGATATTTACCGGCGTCGGGCTGCTGAAAAAGAGGAGATGGGCACGTCCTTTGGCGTTTGTCATGGGCGCGCTTTACGCCTTGCATGTCCCATTGGGCACGGCTCTGGCTATTTTCACGTTCTGGTTTTTGTTGGGCGAGTCGGGAAAGGCGCTCTACGAAGAGCGTCGGGAAGAGAGTGGTTCTCAAGCTCCTCGTTTGAACGAGCCACCTTCTAGGGTATGGCGTGAAGAGGAACAAAAACGTGAGCGCGAAAGGGTTGAACCGCCCGATTGGCGGATCTGATCTTGAAAGCAGTTGCCGCGTTCTTGTTCTAATTCTTTCGTTGAACCGCCCCGATTGGCGAGGCTGAACAAGACGGTCCGTTATTCGCAACGCGATGAAGAGAAGAGCCGCTTCGGTTAGCCCGGAATCGTCAGCCTCTCCCGCCTCTGTCTAGATAGTGCTTAGAACTCTGCCGTTCCTTACAACCGCTCCGGCTGGTCCGGCGACAGCTTCGCCCGCGTTTGTCTAGGCGGTGCTCTGACCTCTGCCGCCCCAGCAAGCTCGCCGCCGTCGCCCTTCCGCTGTGATCAGCGTCTCTTTTAATCACCGGCTTGGTGGAGCGTAACCGAACGATTTGGGCATCGAACGGGAGATTCAACTGCTTATTTTGGCAAGGATTCTATCGTACCAAGCGGTTGCCGAGCGGGTAGATACTGAGCCGCTAGCGTTCACGCTTTTCGGCTTCGTTGCGTTCGGCCTCTTTCTGCGCGACGATGGCATCGAAGCGTGCGCGTTGCTCCGGCGTGAGCACGGCGCGAATACGCGCGTCAGCGTTCTGGCGTATAGCGTCGTAGCGCGGGCGGACTTCGGCGCGCAGCCGGCGGAATTCGTCGCGCGTTTGATCGAGTATTTGGCGAATTTGCGTGGCCTGTTCTTCGGTCAAGTTTAAGTCGCGGCGAAGTTGTTCGAAGAAAGCCTCCCTTTTGTCTCCTGGACCGCTTCGGTTGTAGGGCTGGCGGTCGGTTCCGTGTGCGCGGAGCTGATAGAGTGTGCTGAGCGCGGCGCCCGTGACGCAGCCGAGAACGAAGATGCCGAGCATGGCGGCGACGATCTTCAATTTGGTTCGATCTCTTGGGGTCATCGGTTGTTTCCGGGACGGTCTTCGCGCGTCAGGATCGTCGTTAAAAGTTCATCGTTGGAGAGCGCGCGGCGTTCGGAAAAGAGCCACCTTTCCGCCGCGCTCTGGTTGATGCCGAGCAATAGATCGTCGTTAAAAGCGGCGCCGGACACTCCGCCGTTGCCGAACCAAAGCAGCATCAGAGCCAGAATGGTCGCCAGCGCCATGAGGGGAACCGTGCGGCGAAAGAGCGCGAGAAAGAGCAGGCCGCTTTCATCTTTAGCCCTTTGTCGCTCGGCGATGCGCGCTCGCACGCGCGTGAAAAGGTAGGGCGCATCCGCCACGCGCTCGGCGTCCGCTTCGCCCGCTCTGGCCGCGGCGCGCACGAGCGCTCGCCCCACTTTGTCGAGAACATCTTCCTGATTGGCGCGGTTTCGGTTGAACATCTGCTGCCTTCGCTTTCGATCGAAGCGGACGAACCCCCCGGGGGTGAAAACGGTCGTTCGCTTGAACCGGTTACAAAATCTTCCCGATCTTTTGCCGTTTGTTTGGCTGGAAAACGTTGGTTCAATCGCCTCCGCAACGTGTGTTCCGCTCGTGGCGAACGCTCACAGCAAGCGTCGCAGCGCGCGCCTGAGCGCAAGGCGTGCACGGTGAGCGCGCACTTTCACTTTGGACGGCGACCATCGCGTGATCGCGGCGATTTCAGCGACCGACATCTCCTCGACCTCAAGCATGACGAGGAGCAGGCGGTCTTCTGGATTGAGACGCGAAAGCAGCTTTTCAGCGAGATCGCGCGCGATGGCGCTGGCCTCCACATCGTGTTCCGGCCCAGCGACGAAGGCCTTTTCGCGCAACCACTCGGCTTCTTCGTCCGACGGTTCGCCCGTCGCATTTTCCGGGCGGCGCGCCGCACGGCGCAACTCATCATAGCACGCATTGAAGGCGATGCGCGCAATCCACGCGGCGAAGGATTGCTCCTGCGCGTTGACGAAATCTTTCAGGGCGAAGTAGGCTTTGGTGAAGCTTTCTTGTACGATCTCCTCGATCTGTTCGCGGCGGCGGAAGAAGCGTCCAGCGATCAATGCTACGCGGCGGCGGTGACGATTGAAAAGCTCCTCGAACGCCGCTTCGTCTCCAGCGCAGGCGCGTGCCGCCAGCGTTGCATCGGAACAGAGGGCGGATGGCGCAGCGTTGGTCTCAACTGTGCTCGTACTTTTCGCCTCGTCCATCGTTCAGCTCAAGCGGCTCGGCGCGCTGTTGAATCTTGCTCCACGCGTCGCGATTTGCGCAAGCCCCGCTTCGTGTCATATGTTCCACTTGGGCGTGACAGAAGCGTGAAAAGGCGTGCACCATACTTTGCGCCGCGCGGCGATTCGCCTCTTTCGGAACAACTTCGATTCGCCTCTTTCGGAACAACTTACAGCGGGAGAAAGTTGTAACCCGAAGGACGGTGTGGACGTCTTTAAGCGCAGGCGGACGCGAGGGATCATGTCGTTGTTTGCAAAGGTCAAATCGAGCGCTTTGATCATCCCTTTCATCCTCGCCATCGGGAGCGTGGCTTGCAACCGATCGGCAGCGCGCGAAGAAAACGGCGCTGTTGCAAGCGGGGCTGAACTGCCGCCGGTCGCCGTCACGACCACGACCGCCGTGGCGCGCGAAGTCTCAAGTTTCATTCAAGCTACGGGGAGTTTAGTTGCAGAAGAGACCTCCGACGTTGCGCCACAGATCTCCGGTCAGGTCGTCGCCACACTGGTCAACGTCGGCGCCTTTGTTCGTCAAGGAGCGGTCATCGCGCGTCTGGATGATCGGGACGCGCGCCTGCGCGTCGAGCAGGCGCGCGCCAATTTGCGTCAAACTGAAGCGGCAGTGCGCCAAGCTGAAGCGCGACTTGGATTGCGCGGTGGCGGCGGTTTCAACGCCGAGACGATCCCCGAGGTCCGCGCCGCGCGCGCCAACTACGAGCAGGCGCTTGCCGAACTACAGCTTGCCGAAGCCAACGAAAAGCGTTACCGTGAACTGGTCGAGACGGGCGATGTCGCGCGCAACATCTATGATCAATATCGCACGCAACGCGACACGGCGCGCGCGCGCGCCAACAGCGCCCGCGAGCAATTGGAAGCGGCGATCAACGCGGCGCGTCAGAACAACGAAGCGATCCGCACGGCGGAAGCGGCTGTCGAAGGCGCGCGCGCGCAACTCGCCATCGCGCAAAAAGCTTTGTCCGACACGGTAATTCGCGCCCCTTACTCCGGTTACATCAGCAATCGCCCGGTGGCCGTTGGCGAATATGTCACGCCGGCATCGGTGATCGTCACGCTGCTGCGGACCAATCCGATCAAGTTGCAAGCGCAGGTCCCGGAGGCCGAAGCCCCTTTCATCCGACCGGGGATGAGCGTCTCCGTGGAGGTGGAGGCCTTTCCGCAGCGCCGTTTCGCTGGTCGCGTCGTAGCTGTCAATCCGGCGATCGATCCGGCATCGCGCTCGGCGATCGTCGAAGCCGAGATCGAGAACGGCGATAATGCGCTTCGTTCCGGAATGTTCGCCAAGGTGCGCATCTTGCGCGGCCAAGGGCAACGGGTAGTGCTCGTGCCACGCGCCGCCGTGCTTCGCGATCAAAGCACGCAGTCATACCGCGTCTTCGTCGTTCAAGGCGGCGTGGCGCGTCTGCGCGTCGTGCAGCTTGGCGAAGAGGAGGGCGACATGGTCCAGATCATTTCCGGCGTCAACGATGGTGAAGTGGTCGCGACGAGCAACCTGCCGCAACTTTACGAGGGAGCCAAAATCCGTCCGGTGTCGTAACGAGCGCGCTGGGGCGAGCCACGGAGTGCGAGGTCTTTTATGCAGAAGCTAGCGGAAATTTGCGTCCGACGACCGGTCTTCGCCACCGTTATCATCCTCATTCTGACGGTGATCGGAGGGTTCTCGTTCTTTCGACTCGGCGTCGACCGTTTCCCGAAGATCGACTTGCCGACGGTCACCATTTCGACCAGCAATCCGGGCGCTGCTCCCCAGGAGATCGAGACCGAAATCACGGACGTCATCGAAGGCGCGGTCAATACCGTACCGGGCATCGAAGAGATGCGTTCGAGTTCGTCGCAAGGACGCTCGAACGTCACGATCACCTTCAACCTCGAAAAAGACCCGGACGTGGCAGCGCAAGAAGTGCGCGATAAAGTGAGCACGATACTCAACCGGTTGCCGGAGACGGCCGATCCACCCATCGTGCAAAAATCCGATCCCGATTCGGCGCCCATCATTCAGTACGCCGTCAGCGCGCCACGTCCCATCGTCGAATTGACCGACATCGTCGATAAACAAGTACGCGAGCGACTTGAATCGGTTGATGGCGTCGGCGAAGTTTTCATCTACGGCGCGCGGCCAAGGCAGATCAAAATCTACCTCGATCCGGAGAAGATGCGCGCCTACAGCCTTTCGGTGACCGATGTCGCCAATGCTTTGCGGACACAGAATCTCGAACTGCCCGGCGGAAGCCTTGACGAAGGCGCGCGTCGCGTGAACTTGCGGACGATGAGCCGCGTCGAGCGGGTCGGTGACTTCAACGACATCGTTATCACCACCAAGAACCGATATCCGGTGCGCATTCGCGACATCGGGCGCGTCGAGGATGGAGGCGCCGACCCGACTTCAGCCGCTTCGTTGAACGGCGTGCCGTCCGTCTCGGTCGCTGTGCGCAAGCAATCAGGTGCCAACACGATGGCCGTCATTCGCGCCGTCAAGCAGCGCATGGAAGAGATCCGACCGCTGCTACCGTCTGATTTCAAGGTGGCAGTGACGCGCGATCAATCCGAGTTCATCGAAAACTCCCTGCATGCCATCGAAGAGCACCTGATCGTCGGCGGTCTGCTCGCCGCCTTGGTCGTCTTCATCTTCTTGTGGAACTTCCGCTCAACGCTGATCGCTGCGTTCGCCATCCCAGCCTCGATCATCTCGGCATTTGCCTTCATCGCTGCGCTTGGGTATTCGCTCAACCAAATGACGATGCTCGCCTTGACTTTGATGGTCGGCATCGTGATCGATGACGCCATCGTCGTTCTGGAGAACATCTACCGCTTCATCGAAGAGAAGGGGATGGCGCCGTTTCAAGCGGCGATCGAGGCGACGCGCGAGATCGGACTGGCGGTGATGGCGACGACGCTTTCGCTGCTGGCCGTCTTCGTCCCGGTCGGATTCATGCGCGGCATCGTCGGGCGCTTCATGTCGTCGTTCGGTTTGACTTCGGCTGCTGCCATCGCAGTGAGCTTGCTCGTCTCTTTCACCTTGACGCCGATGTTGGCTGCGCGCTGGCTGAGGAGAGAAGAGGCGTCCGCGGCCAGCAACGAACCTCCGGTCTTCACTGATGCGACCGCGCATGCTTCATCGCGCGATTCGCGCTTCTATCGTCTGATCGATCGCACTTACACGCGCATGCTTGAGTGGTCCATGGCGCACCGGCTCGTCGTCGTTCTGCTCTGCGCGTTGACGGTCGCGTCGATCTGGCCGCTCTACCGGGCCGTCGGCATGAACTTCTTGCCCGACGAAGACGAATCCACTTACCAGGTCTTCCTGCGCATGCCGCAGGGGACGAGCCTTGCGGCGACGCAGTCGGTGCTTGATCGCATCGCGCGTGACATACGCGAGCAGATCCCCGGCGTGGAGAACACGCTCGCCATCGCCGGTTTCGGCCGCGGCAGCGGTCCAAACGGCGGTTTCGTGCTGGTCCGGCTGGTGCCGGTCGAAAAGCGCCAGTACTCGCAAACGGAGCTCATTCAAAAAACGCGCGCGTTGTTGCGCAAATACCCGAAAGAGTACGAAATCGGCGTTTCCGGCTCATCCTCGATCGGCGCGAGCATCGGCACGGGGCGTGCTTCTTCGCTCGCGTTCTACGTCGCCGGGCCAGAGATCGAAAAGCTTGATGAGTACTCACAAAGACTGTTGGAAAAGGTCAAGCAAGACCCAAATATCCGCGATGCTTCGCGTTCGCTTGAGCCGGGCAGCCCCGAAGTGCGCATCATCGTCGAGCGAAAGCGCGCGGCTGATCTCGGCGTGCGGGCGGGCGACATCGCCCAAGCGCTTAACATCCTCGCTGCCGGTCAGCGCGTAACCACATACAGCGAGGGGTCGTATCAGTATGATGTGGTGTTGCAGGCGGATGAACCCTTCCGGCGGAGTCGCGAAAGCCTCCGACGGTTCACGGTCGCCTCGGCCATGGGCGCGCCCGTCGAACTGGAAAAGGTTGTGCGCCTTGAGGAAGGGACCAGTCCAGCCTCCATCGATCGCATCAACCGTCAGCGACAGGTAACGATCTCGGCCAGCGTCGCGCCCAACGGTTCAGAAGGGGCCGCGCTCGAAGCGATTCAACGCTATGCGCAGGAGCTGAACATGGAGCCGGGCTACCGCATCGGCGTGACGGGGCAATCCAGGGAGCTGCAAAATGCCGTCAACGCCTTTGCGCTGGCCTTTCTGCTTTCGATCATCTTCATGTATTTGGTCTTAGCGGCGCAGTTCGAATCCTTCATCCATCCGGTAACGATCCTGCTGACGTTGCCGCTCGCCGTGCCGTTTGCGCTTCTTTCGACGCTGCTCGCCGGACAGCGTCTGAACATCTTTTCGGCGCTCGGCATCCTGCTGCTTTTCGGCATCGTCAAGAAGAACGCCATCCTGCAGATAGACCACACGAATGAGTTGCGCGCGCAGGGCATGGACCGGTACGAAGCGATCATTCAGGCTAATCGCGACCGTTTGCGTCCGATCCTGATGACGACCATCGCGCTCGTTGCCGGCATGATCCCGCTGACGATTTCAAGCGGTCCGGGATCGGGGACCAACCGTTCTATCGGCGTGTTGGTGGTGGGCGGCCAATCGCTCTGCTTGTTGTTGACGCTTCTGGCCGTGCCGGTCTTCTACTCGCTCTTCGATGACCTCGGGCACAGTCGCATCTTGGGCCGCGTTGGCGCGCGTGTGCGCGGGGCGTTCGCTTGGGCGCGGCGTCGCGCGGCGACTGCCACGGGCTTGTTGTTCGCTTTGATCTTCAGGCACTAAGGTCGGAAAGCGCGATCGCTTCAATCAGTCTGCGATCGCAGCAGGAAATCGAAAAGTCATGGTCGGACGTTTTCGGCAATCCACATTGTCTCTTCTGCTCACGGCCGCGCTCGTCTCGGCGTCGTTTGCGCGCCAGCAGGGCGCGCCGCCGGGAACCGCAGTTGCGCCGCCTTCATCCGGCACAGCACCTTCAGCCAACAATCCGACGGGGCAACAACCGTCGTCGCTTGCGGCTCCATCAGCCAACACGCCCGCTGGGCAAGCGCCGGTCGGTTTGTCCAACGCCGCGCCGTCGCTGCCGAGCACGCAGCTTCAGCGGAGCGTACAGCCTGCACCGCAAGGACCGACGCCTTCCACCGCTCCGACGCCGCAGACGCCGCAAGGCGCACCATCGGGTGGAAGTGGCACGCCGCCGAGCGGTGCGCCGCAGGAGTTGCGCCCGCCGGGGCGCGAGAGCGTGCCGGCTCCAGCGCCCGAACAACTGCCGTCGGTGCCGGAGATCGCGCCCGGCTATCGCGCGCCGTTGCGCCCATTGCCTGAATGGGGGCGCGTCGGAGTCGATGTTTCCAAACAACGCCCGATCTCGTTGCGCGAAGCGATCGCGTTGGCGCTAGCTAACAACAAGGATATTGAAGTCGCACGGCAGAACGTGCGCCTTGCCGAATTCGATCTGGAAGCGGCGCGCGGAGCTTATGATCCGCGCATCGGTTCGACCTCGTACTACGAACGGGTTGAAA
Source organism: Pyrinomonas sp. (assembly GCF_040289685.1). Classification (NCBI taxonomy): domain Bacteria; kingdom Pseudomonadati; phylum Acidobacteriota; class Blastocatellia; order Blastocatellales; family Pyrinomonadaceae; genus Pyrinomonas; species Pyrinomonas sp. The sequence continues at coordinate 27,184 of NZ_PSLQ01000014.1, read as the reverse complement.
CGCCAGTCGCTAGCTTCTTGAGCGGCGGAGCCAACGGCGCAGTGACGCAGACCGATTTCACCGGCACGCTCCGTTTCGAAGGGCTGACGCCGAAATTGGGCGGCGGCTATCGCATCGATTTTTCCAGCATCAGGTTGACGACCGATAATCAGTTCGTCGCGCTCAATCCGCAGTATCCGACCGCGTTGACCTTCAACTACACGCAGCCCGTTTGGCGCGGATTGCGGTTCGATCAATACCGACGCCAAATCGAGATCGCCAAAAAGAACCTCTCTCTGACCGACGCGCAGTTTCGACAGCGAGCGATCGAGACGATCACCGCCGTGCAGCGCGCCTACTGGGATTTGGTCTTCGCTCTACGCAACTTACAGATTCAACGCGATGCCGTGCGCGATGCGCGCCAGCAGCTCGAACACAACAAACGTCTGGTAGCTGAAGGTTTGCTTGCCCCTATCGACGTCGTAGCCGCGGAAGCGCAGGTCTCCGGTTTCGAGCAGAGCGTTTACACGGCGCTCGATGATGTCAACCGTGCGGAGAACGCGCTCAAACTTCTGATTGCCGAAGATAGCCTGTCGCCGATCTGGAGCGTCGCGCTCGTGCCCACCGATGCGGTCGATCTCGATCCGCCGCGCATCGGACTGGAAGAGGCGATTCGCACCGCTTTGAACGAGCGCCCCGAATTGAAGCAATCCGATGTGGCACAAGAGATCAATGAGGTGGACCGACGCTTCTATCGCGAGCAGACCAAACCCCAAGTCGATCTGATCGCAAGCTACGGCGTCACCGGACTGGCGGGCGATCTGTCGCCGACCGCTAGTTTCAATCCGTTCACGGCGGCGTCGGCGCAACTGCGCGAGCGCGTCAACCTGTTGTCGCGGTTGAACGGATTGCCGCCGCTGCCGCAGCCTCCGGCACAAACCTTTCCGCCGCTGCTCATCGGCGGCTACGGACAGTCGTTGACGAATCTCGCCGCCAACAGGTTTAACAATTTCCGTGTCGGCGTCACCATCAATTTGCCATTGCGCAACAGAACTGCAGAGGCGCAACTCGGGCGCGCGTTGGTCGAGGGCGAGCGATTGCGCACGCAGCGCAAACAGCTCGAAGAGGTGATCGCCGTTGACGTACGCAACGCGCTGCAAGCGGTGCGCACGGCGGAGTCGCGTTTGCGCGCGGCGGCGACGGCGCGCGCCGCTTCCGAGCAGCAGTACGAAAGCGAACGGCGTAAGTTCGACGCCGGACAATCGACCATTTTCTTCGTGCTCGAACGGCAAACCGCGCTCGCTACAGCGCGCGGCAACGAACTGCGCGCGCAAGTTGAATTGAACAAAGCCATTGCCGAGCTGCAACGTGCTACCGGCAACGCGCTCGCCGTCAATCGCATCAGCGTCCGCAAAACGACCGGCGTCATCGAACTATCGCTCGACGATGCCGGTTCAGGGAGCAATCAAGTAGGATCAGCGCTCCATTCGGCAGCGAGGTGAGGAACAGGCGCCCCGTGACTTTTTGGCGAACGGCCGTACAACTGGCCCTTTTCGCGCGACCGGACTGGCTATTTTGCCAAAAGGTTTTGAATCTTCGGATGATCTTCGTGGATGGAGATGGAATCCGCGCCTTTGCGAACCAGTTTTCTCGCCGCAAAGCTTTGCATCATCAAGACGCTTTTCGACGGGCGTTTTAGGGTAGCGCCTTGTTGCATGCGTCTGCTAGAATCGCCGAAACGGAGCGAGGCTGAGGGAGAGGGAAATGGATCGCGCGAAAAGGCTGCTGCAAGTTCTGACACTGCTCTGTTGTTGCGCGCTCGCTCCGCGCGCGCAACAACGTCCGCTCCTGACCGAAGATGTGGACATCATCCCGCCGGGCAGCGCGCGCATCGAGGTCGGCATAGATTTCGTGCAGGACGCCAAATTCCCGCTTTCGGGCCTACGCGGCGACCTGACACGGGTAGGCGTGGTCGGCATCAACGTCGGGCTTGCGCCCAACGTCGAATTTCAAATCGCCGGCGTTGCACAGAACTTCCTGAGCATCAACTCGATGGGACCAGCGGCCATTCCGCTCAGCTTTCCGCCCGGAACTCTTTCCACCAACGATGTCGGTGATTTCACGCTTTCGACCAAGATCAAGCTACGGAGTGAGACGCGCCGGGCACCGGCGGTCGGATTTCGCTTCGGCGTCCAACTGCCGAATTCGAATCAGGGGCGCGGCATCGGGACCAATCAAACCAACGCTTATGGCGCGCTTCTGTTCGGCAAGAGGTTTGGGCGCGACGGTCGCTTGAACGCTTTCGGCAACCTCGGGTTGGGCATTTTGAGCGCGCCGCTTCAACCGTTCACGCAAAACGATGTGTTGCTTTACGGAGCAGCCGGCATCTACAGGCTCAACAGTCGGATCAACCTCGCGGGCGAAGTGAACGGGCGCGCCAACGTGCGTCGCGGGCGCGCGCCGCTCGGCACCGAATCGCAAGGCGAGGCGCGGTTGGGCGTGCAGGTGCAGGCTGCCGGTTTGCGCTTCGATTTTGCCGGCATCAAGGGATTAACCGACCTCAGTCCGCGTTCCGGCATCACCTTCGGCGTCACATACGATACGCCAACCGTTTTCACGCCCGCACGTTGATGGGTTGATGCCGCACTCAGATGGCGCTCGGTTTCGAAGCCGTGGTCGCTTCACACGCCGTGCTTTTTTGTGCAAGACTCGAAAGCGATGTTCGATTGGTTACGTGCAACGGCCCATTGGCTGCAGCAGTTCATCATCAGCGTGCCGGTCTACATCGCCGGACCGGCGATGGTCGTCATCGGCGCGCTCGATTCTTCGTTGTTGTCGCTGCCCGAAATCAACGACTATTTAGTCGTCATGCGTTGCTACAGCGAGCCGCGCGAAGTCTTCTATTTCCCGCTTTTCGCGGCGCTCGGCTCGGTCATCGGTTGCACGCTGCTTTACACGCTCATGCGGCGCGGAGGGCAGGCGGTGCTGCGCGCGCGCTTTCGACCGGAGCATATCGAGCGCGTCGAACGAGCTTATGCCCGTTTCGGGCTTTTCGCGTTAGCGATCCCAGCCCTGCTGCCGCCGCCCATGCCGTTCAAAATCTTCGTCGCCACGGCTGGCGCGCTCGAATATCCGCGCTGGCGCTTCATGGCGACGATCATGATTGCACGCAGCTTGCGCTACTACGTCGAGGGAACATTGGCCGTCTTCTACGGCGCGCGCGTTCTGCTCTTTCTCAAAGACAACGGCTTGATGATCGTCAGCATCGTGGCTGCGCTCGTGTTAATTGGGTTGATCGTTTACCTGCTGCTGAAAAGACGTGCGCCCAAAGCCGCCAAGGAGATCGAGACTGGCGAGAGCGCGGCGCCATAGCTCGGAATGGCTTCTCGCAATTCGCTCTAACTTCAATCCAATACGATGATGCTACTTCCTGCTTTTTTCACCGGTCGTTTCGCGCAGCTAGCGCACTATTTGACGACTTTCGGCGTGTTTGGCGTGTTCGCCATCGCGTTGCTCGATTCAGCTCTCGTCCCGTTGCCCGGTGGTCCTGATGCGGCGTTGATGCTGTTGGCCGCGACGCATCCGGCATGGTCTTGGGTCTACGTCTTAGCGGCGGCCGCTGGATCGGTGATCGGCTGCGTGGCGCTCTACCGGATTGCGCATCGCGCTGGGCGTCGCGCGTTGGATCGTTTTTCGACGCAGAAACGCGCGCGCGTTGAGCGTTGGATTGCGCGCTATGACGTTTTAGCTGTGCTCGTCGCTTCGATCTTGCCGCCGCCTTTTCCGTTCAAGCTCTTCGTCGTTTCCGCTGGCGTCTTTCGGTTGAACCTCGTTCGATTCGCGCTGGCGATCGGTGCCGGACGCGCGTTTCGCTTTTCGCTCGAAGCGTTTCTTGCCGCGCGTTATGGCGATCGCGCGAGCGCCATAGTCGCCCAGCATTACCCGGCGATCGGATTGGTCGTCGCCGTCGCTTTAGTCGCGTTCTTCGTCGCCAAGAGATGCTTGTGGCGAACGCGCCCATCGTTGGGTTGAGACAGCACGCACACCGCACGCCGACCAGATGAGTTCGCGCGAAATCGGTTCGTTGCTCCCATCGGCGCTTTCGAAGTGCGGTCTTGGTTGACCGACGAAGAAGCAGCGGACGATGTTGAGGCTGCCGATGCGGGCGTGACGGGATCTAGCCGACCGACGAAAAGGCTTCGCTGCTGCTGTGCCGCACGCGCGCCAGCAGTTGAAGGAAGATCTGCGCTGTGGCGAGGGCATCGCCAGCGGCGCGATGGTGTTGATCGAGGCGCACGTCAAAGTAGCGCGCGAGCGAGCTGAGGCGATAGCTCGATAGACCGGGCAAGATTCTTCTTGCCAAGCGGACGGTGCAGATGCTTTCGTTGGCCAATCTGTATCCGGGGAAGAGGCGATCTATTTCATTGTTCAGGAAGCGCAAATCGAAGGCGGCGTTGTGTGCGACGAGCGTCGAGCAGCGAATGAACTCCAACCAATCATGCAAGATGTCGGCAAAGCGTGGGGCGCGCTCGACCATCGCATCGGTGATGCCGGTCAGTGTCACGATGAACGGTGGGATGGGCGTTTCCGGATTCACCAATCGATGAAACTCGGCGACGATTGAGCTGCCTTTGATTCGATAGGCTCCGATCTCCGTGATGCGGCAATGTGGAGTGCGCGCGCCCGTGGTCTCGACATCAACGACGACGAAATCATCCGCTTCGAGCAGGGCATCGACGGGAGCAAGCGCGATCAGTTCCACCTCGCCTTCGCCCGTGATGCGCAAACGCGGATCGTCGGCGATCAAATCTTGCACCAAAGCTGTGGCCGATTTTGCGTCCAGACAGCGAATCTGCAAGACTTGATCGGTCACCACCAGAGCCGGAACGCGCCCGCCAAAGCGCCGCGCAAGTTCCACCGTCTCTTGCGCAAGCTCCGAGGTCGGCACGAGATTGGGGTAGGGTGGCATGGCGAGCGCATTGTAACATGAACCGAAATCAGCGTGACAACTATTGCGTTGGCTTCTGGACCAATGATCGGACAAGGTTGCGCGAAGCAGACGCGGCAAGCCCAAAACGTTGAGAAGGCATGATGGAGCGAAGTTGACTATGCGTCAGGAAGAGGTGATCGAACGGTTCCGCCACACGGGCGCGTGGCTTGAAGGCCATTTCCTCCTCTCCAGCGGGTTGCACAGCACAAACTATTTGCAATGCGCGTTGCTGTTGCAGCATCCGCGCGAGGCCGAAGCCTTTGGTCAAGCCATCGCGCGCGCCTTTCAGGTGGAGCGGATTGAAACGGTGGCAGCCCCCGCGCTCGGCGGCATCATCATCGGTTATGAAGTGGCACGCGCGCTCGGGGCGCGTTTCATCTGGACAGAGCGCGAAGAGGGGCGGATGTGCTTGCGACGTGGATTCGCGCTGCGTCCCGGCGAGAGCATCCTGGTCGTCGAAGATGTGGTGACCACAGGCGGCTCGACGCGCGAAACAATTGATGTCTTGCGCCAAGCGGGCGGACGTGTTGTCGCCGCCGCCGCTATCGTGGATCGTTCGGGCGGGCGCGCCGATGTCGGCGTGCCGCGCCACGCTTTGGCTAAGTTGGAAGTGCCCGTGTATGCACCGGGCAACTGTCCAGCCTGTGCGCGCGGCGAGCTGTTGATCAAACCGGGAAGCCGGACGAGCAAAGGAGAGGGCTCGTTGGAATGATCCGTTGCGCGGGACGCGCCAGAAAACGCTGGCGAAGCTATGGCGGTTGCGACGCTTGTAGATTCTGAGTCGCACGTGGCGTGCCGGAAGATGAGCGCTGCCGCTCTTTGATCGGATGATATGAACTACCGCGTGACGCTGCAGTATGACGGGACGGACTTTCACGGCTGGCAAATACAGGAGGGCCAGCGCACCGTTCAGGGTGAGTTGACGCGCGTCCTCACGCTGCTCGAAGGCGCGCCGGTAGTGGTACATGGTGCTGGGCGCACCGATGCCGGCGTACATGCCGAAGCGCAGGTGGCCAGCTTCCGCTTGATGAAGCGCGTGATCGCGCCCGCCAAGCTGCGCAGCGCGCTCAACGGCAATCTCGCGTGGGACGTGCGTGCCATCGCCGTCGAAGAGGCGCCAGAAGATTTTCACGCGCGCTTCTCGGCGCGCGGCAAAACTTACGTCTATCGCATCTTCAACGAACCTTTCATCTCACCTTTTTGGCAGCGGTATGCGCTTCACGAAGCGCGTCCGTTGGACCTTGAACGTCTGCGTCGTGCGCGTCTCGCGTTGCTCGGCGAACACGATTGGACCGCTTTCTCTGCCGCGGAGAGCGAAGCGCGTTCGCGTGTGCGCACCGTCACCGCCGTGAACGTTGCCGAAAAGTGGTGTGCGCGAGGGCGCGGTCGGTTGATCGAGATCGAAATCACGGCGGAGGGCTTTCTGCGCTACATGGCGCGCTCGATCGTCGGAACGCTGCTCGAGATCGCGCGCGGGGAACGCGCGGTCGAATCGATCGCGCTTGCGCTACAGACCGGCAATCGTGGTCTGGCGGGCGCCACCGCTCCGGCACACGGGTTGACGCTCGCATGCGTCCACTATTGAAGGCGCATTGCGTTCAACCGATAGACGCGGTCCGGCTGCCAGCCGCGCTGAGCTCGAAGGTTTTGAGCGTTGCGCCTCCTTGTGGCAGGGGCGAAAAGGTTCGGTGGGGTCGCTAAGAGGCCAGAGTCTCTTTTCGGGTTCCGTCCTTTAGAGGGCGTTTGTCGCGCGTTGGTCGAGCATGAGAAGCGTGACACAAGCTCGATGGCACGTGCGAGTTGCGCCTTTGCCGCGCGTGCCGTTAAGATGCGGAAACGCAAGCGCTGAGCGCTTTGGATCGCGAGACGTGAAAGCGCCGACGCCGAGTGATTGCAACGGCGGGTCGCGTTGCCGATGCGAAAGAACTTTGACCAAGTGGTGGAACCCGGATCGCGCGATGCGCAATTGCTGAACACCATCGCGTGGGATCGGCTGCCGCATCACATCGCCATCATCATGGACGGCAATGGGCGTTGGGCGGCGCAGCGCGGTTTGCCGCGCATCGCCGGGCACCGCGCCGGCGTGGAAGCGGTGCGCGCGGCGGTTGATACGTGCGCGCGTTTGGGCGTCGAGGCCTTGACGCTCTACGCTTTCTCAACCGAAAACTGGAAACGACCGCGTGCTGAAGTCGATGCGTTGATGCGCATGCTCAAACGCTACTTGCGTTTGGAGCTGGATGAAATCCACCGACAAGGCATCCGCTTTCAAGCCATCGGGCGCGTCGGCGAACTCGAACCGAGCGTGCGACGCGAACTCGACCGCGCCACGGAGAAGACGGCGGCCAACGACGGGATGGTGTTGAGCGTTGCGCTCAACTACGGCGGACGCGCCGAGATCGTCGATGCTTGTCGCGCCGCCATCGCGCGAGCGTTGAGAGAAGGGGGCGATCCTGCGGGGATCACCGAAGACGACATCGAACAAGGGCTTTACACGCGCGGTCTTCCGGAACTGGACCTGTTGATCCGCACGAGCGGCGAGATGCGCATCTCGAACTTCCTCCTCTGGCAGCTCGCCTACAGCGAAATCTACGTCACGCCTACGCTGTGGCCCGATTTCCGGCGCGTCCATTTGCTTGAAGCCGTGCTCGACTACCAGCGGCGCGATCGCCGGTTTGGCGGAGTCAAAAACGACGCGCGGCAGACCGCCTATGCCGAAGCGGGTGATTGACCCAACGCGCGCCTTTATGCGTTCGGCGAACCGTTCGCCTTTTCGATGCGCTGTCCATCGGCCCGCTTTGCGGCTAGCTTATCGTCGAACGTCCGCTTCGACCTGGCGGAGCGCTCTCATCGATCGAATTCTCCCTAGCGCCTTTTTTCGGTGGTGCGTCGTAACCCGACGCTCGACCGCTTCGGACGTTTTCGTCGGTTGCGCCCCTCTGAGCTTGATTTATCGGCCCACTTTACGGTTTGATTAACGGTTCTTCGTTGAAACTCGTCCAAACGACTTCTGATGTCCCAACGCATCGTCACGGCCATCTTGCTTCTACCGATCTTGATCGCTTCGATCTGGATCGAAAAGCTTCTGTTCGTCTTCCTCCTTTTCGCCTGTGTGGCGATGGGGTTCGGTTTAGTGGAGTTCTGGCGTTTGGCGCAAAGGTGCGGTTTCGACCCCGATCGCTTGACGGGGAGCGTCTTTGCGGGATTGATCTTTGTGGCTTTTGTTTTCGACCGACCTCAATGGCTGCCGTCACTCGTAGCGGCGTTGGTTTGCGTCGCTCTCGTGCGCGCGTTGCTGCGCGGCGCGCCGTTCGATCGCATGATCGGACAAGTCGGCGCCACATTGCTCGGCGTCCTCTACGTCGCGTTGCTCGGCGGATTTTTGGTCGGCGTTCGGCGAGGGTTTGAGCCGTTGTTGGCCGCCAAGCTACTCTCCTTCTTTCTGCTCGTCATCATGGGCGCGGATACGGCGGCTTACTACGCGGGGCGCGCATTCGGCAAACGTAAGCTGGCGCCCAGTATCAGCCCGGGTAAAACTTGGGAGGGGGCCGCAGCGGGCATGATCGCCAGTCTAGCGGCGGCTCTCATCGCGCACCACTGGTTCTTTCCGGAACTGCGTTTGAGCGTCGGTTTAGCCTTGGCCGCTGTGATGAACGTTGTCGGCGTGGCAGGCGACTTAACCGAAAGCGCACTCAAAAGAGGCGCCGGGGCCAAAGATGCCGCGAGCATCTTGCCCGGACACGGCGGTTTTCTTGACCGACTGGATAGTCTGCTGTTCAACGCGCCGCTGCTCTACTTCTTCGGCAAAGCATATTTCAGCGCTTGACGCAGTGCGTTTCGCTGGAGGACGAGACCGTCAAAGCCCCGCAGAGGCTTTTTCATCAGGGGCATCGAGAGAACCAAGCAGCCTGGGCTTTAATGCCCCGGCCCTCCGGAAGCTTCTTCATCGAACGGGCCAAACAGCGAAGCGGTCTTCGGACGCGACCAGCCACTAGGTCGCGATGCCGATCAAAGGCGCGCTTCAGCGCTTGAACCGGAAGCCGACGATTTCCATCTTGATGTTGGCGCGCACGGCATCTTTGCTGATCCCTTCGAGCAGGATGCGCGCTTGCATGGTCTCGTTGTTGGCGAGTTCCGGTTTCTGGTTAGGGATGACGGCGACGGTTCGTTCTTTGATCGGCTTGCCGTTCGGATCGAGGACCGCGCCGTAAACTTCCAATCCGTCGAGCGTTTGGCCTGTGAAATTACGCACCGTGCCTTGCAACGTCATCACGATGTCGCCCAACGCGCGCGTCGATTCGAAGGCTTCCACCGAATCGAGTTGGATGCGAGCGCGATAGCGCTCAAAATCGGGCGCACCGGCACGAATCGCATTGGGAAGCTGGGTTGGCGGTTGCGGTGGACCGGACCTGCTGTAGAAGGCGTAGATCAGTCCGGCGACGATCGCTGCGCTGAGGATGCCGACGATGATGAAGATGGTGCGCCGTGAACTGTCCGCGTCTGCCATAATCGCTCCGAAAAGGGAAGAAATCTCTAACTCGAGAATGATGATAAACCGAGCGATTTATCTATCATCAGCGTTCGCTTCGGCGCAAGTCGTAAGCGAACGCTGGGCCGTCGACGAGCGAGCCTGTGCCGGTGCGTTGCCGCACGACGCGCGGCAAGAGGACGCGGAACCGGCTCCCTTGCCCGACGCGGCTTTCGACTTGAATTTCGCCGCCGAGCAGTTGAACGACTTTGCGCGTGATGGCTAGTCCCAACCCGACGCCGCCGTGTGCGCGCGTCAAGCGGTCATCAGCTTGGCGGAACTCCTCGAAGATGACGGGCATGACCTCTTCTGGAATGCCGATCCCCGTGTCAGCCACTTCCACGAGCCAAGATCCTTCGTCGCGGGTTTCGGCTTTGAGCGTGATGACGCCGCTCGAGGTGAACTTGATGGCGTTGCTCAGTAGGTTGAAGATGACCTGCGTTAATTTGTCGCGGTCGGTCGTCACCGTTCCCAGATCATGAGCGATCTCGACGATGAATTCGAGCCCTTTGTTTCGAGCTTCCTCGGCGAAACCTTCGGCTAGCGAAGCGACGAGATCAGCCGCTTCCACCTCTTCAAGCCGCAGGCTGGCGCGGCCCGCTTCGAGTTGCGAATAGTCGATGAGCGTGTTGACCAGCGTCAACAGCGCGCGCGCGTTGCGGTCCATGCGCTCGACGGTTTCGCGCTGCGGCGGCGTGAGCGGCGTTTGCGCGTCGCGTTGCAACAGGCGACACAGCCCGATGATCACGTTGAGCGGCGTGCGCAGTTCGTGACTGACGTTGGCGACAAAAGCCGACTTGAGCCGGTCGTGTTCGCGCAACCTTTCGTAGGCTTCAGTCAGTTGTTCATGCCGACGCACTTCGTCCGTAACGTCGCGAAAGACGGCGACAGCTCCTTCACGTCTTCCGCGTTCGCCGATAAGCGGCGTCGCGCTCACGTTCAGCACCCGTTCTTCGTGGCCGAAGGTGAGGAAGATCAAACGTTCGTCGCTGACGCGCTCGCCATTTTCCAGCGCGCGTCCGAGCGGCGTAGCGATGGGCGCGAGCCGTTGGCCATCCAAAGTGAAAAGATGGAGCGTATTGAGCAAACGCCAAACGTTGTGGCCGTGTTCCCTTTGATTGAGGCCAAGCGTGCGCGCTGCCTTGGGGTTGACGCGATAAGCGCCTTGGCCATCGACGATAATGACGCCTTCGTCCATTTGGTTGATGACGCTCTCTAGTTCGGCGGCGCGCGCCCGTTCGGCGGCGAAAGCCGATTGCGCCAACCGTTCGGCTCGGACGCGATCGGAGACGGCGGAAAGGATCAGGAGCAGATCGGCACGCCCGGTCCCATGCGCGCGCATCGGCCACAAGATGATGTCCCAAAATGCCTGCTTTTCGCCCGATTGGTCGAGGTCGAGTTGCAAGCTGTAGTTAACGAACGGGCGCCGCACGCGCCGCACGTCTTCCACCGCATGTTGAAGCCCGAAGAAAGCTTGGGCTACCTCGAAGAGTTTGTGCCCGGCGAGATCGTCGGCGCTTTTGCCGACGAAACGCGCGAAAGTCGGATTCGCCGTCCGAATCGTCAACTCATCGTCGAGCACGGCGACGCCGAGCGGCAGACTGTTGAGCACTTCGGCGATGAAAGCGCGTTGATTTTGCAGCTCTTCGAAGCGCTCCTGTAAACTGGCGGCCATGGCGTTGAAGCTTCGCGCCAACGTCCCCAATTCATCTTTGGTCTCGATCTCGATGCGTTCATGCAGGTGCCCTTCGCCGAAGGTAGAAGCGGCTTGCGCCAGACGGCTGAGCGGCGTGGTGAAACGGCCAACGGCCCAGATCGCCAGCAGCGTCGTGGCGATGAGCGCTGCCGCCCAAGTCGCCATCAGCCACAATACCGTCCACACGGAGCGCGTGTATTCGGGTACGCCAACAACTACGCTCCAGCCATAAGGTTCGATGCGGCGGACGCTGGTCACCCTTTGAACGCCATCGCTCCACGTCTGTTTGCTCGCTCCCTGTGCTGTGGAGCGAGGCACGGGCAGGCGCACTTCGCCGAACAGCGGTTGCCCGCGCGGATCGAGCACGATCACGGTGGCTTCCGCTTCGGCTGGCAGTTGTTGCTGCAAAGTCGCGTATAGACTGGCGATCTCCGCCAGTGAAAATGACTCTTCGGCGAGTTTATCGCGGTGATCGTCGAGCCAGATTTCGAGCGTACTGGCGGCAGCGGCGGTCGTCAGTCGAACGATAATGCGCCCCTGTTCGGCGAGATTTTGCCGATGTTTGTTAAGCTGAAGCAAGCTGACGATTAGAAGCGGAAGCGACAGCATCACGAGCATGATGAGCAGTCTTGCCTGTACGCTCTGCATCACGCCTTGCCTGATGCCGCCTGGCTGCTCCTGTTTTTCGCCCGGCGCGTCGCTCATCAGCTTCTCCCCATTCGCCGCTACGATAAGGGTGCATTGCGGTAAAGACCGCAAGTATTCGAAAGGCAAGTTTCATGCCGACTCGATGACGACGTCACCGCGAGTTCATTCGAGGGCGGAGCCGACGAAGGTCTTCGATCGCGTGATCAGGCTTCGGGAAGGTCGCCGTCCGGGGCGAGCAAGCGTTTCAAAAGCAGCTCCAAACGATCGAAATCAACCGGTTTAGCGACGTACTGGTGGCATCCAGCGGCATGGGCTTCGGCCTGAAAGTCGCGCGTATCGTGTGCTGAGACGGCGACGATGGGAATATGGCGCAGGGCCGGATTTTGCCGAATGCGGCGCGTCGCTTCCAAGCCATCGATCACGGGCAAGCTCAGATCCATCAGGATCAGGTCCGGGCGTTCGCGCTCAGCCTTCTCGATGGCCTCCCTGCCGTTGGTCGCCTCGATCACGCGGTAACCGCACATCTCTAGCAAACGCCTCATCATGAAGCGGTTGTCCTCGAAATCTTCGACCACGAGAATGAGATGTTGCCGCTCGGCGTTGTTCATCGGTCGGAAGTCGCCTTTACCGCAGAGCTGAAGGCCGTTTTTTACGTCAAAACGCGCTCGATGTGCAAACACGCGCAGCCGGAAAAATCTGACCGCCCTGCCGATTGTTTGGATGCACGGGCGGGCGTTTCGCTCCTGAAAATCTTTCTGCTAAGATAGCGCATCGAACTGCGACAGTCTGTAGCGGCGCGACTGCGCTTTATTGATACACTCTTGGCGCATGATTGCGCGACAGCGAACCTTTGGGCGAAGGGGGAAGGGGGGTTGAGCGGGGAGGAATGGTCAGCCGATGACCGAGAAGCCCTGTTGGAACTTGGACGCGCTTTTGTGGAGATCGTCCACGACATCAAGAACCAATTGGGCGGTCTCAAACTCTACGTTACCTTTTTGCGCCGCAAAGCGGTTGCGGAAGGCCGTGCGGCGGACGAGCTTGAGGCGCTGGACAAGCTCGATTCTGGACTCGATCGAGCCGCTGGAGAATTGAGCGTTTTGGTTCGCTGTGCGCGTCCCGTTGCGCTGCGAGGCGCTGACGAGAGCGATCTGGCTCGCATCGTGTTCGGTTTCGGACAACGGTCCGGGCGCGAAGTGGTCTGCGAGGCGGGCGATTACCGCGGGCGGTTTGACGCGCTCGCGCTCGTCGAGGCTTTGATGTTGCTTTGCAGCAGTGGGACTAGCTGCCCCGTCAGGTTGCAGCGTTGCGGGCCGCACGCCGTCATCGAATGGCGCCGCGTCGATCCAGCGGAAGAAACGACGACCCGCATCCGCTTGCGCCGCGCGCTCGGCGAGCGCATCGTTCAAGCTCATGGCGGCGCTGTGGAAAGCGATGGGGACGTGATTCGAGTGCGTTTGCCGCTTCTGTCAGAGGCGTGAGCAGCTTTCCCGATTCCCTCTGCGTTTGCTAAGGGTGACTGCAATCGACAGCGTTGGATTTCAACCGTCAAGGAGCGAGGACAAGGTGGACCGAAAAGAAGTGCGCATTCTCGTCGTCGATGACGAATCATTGATGAGCGATGCGCTCAAGCAGAACCTAAGCGCCGAGGGATACCGCGTTGACGCGGCGGCCAACGGCGCGGAAGCCATCGAGCTTTTCGATCAAGGTGGGCATCATTTGGTGATCTGCGACCTCATGTTGCCGGACATGGACGGGATGAGCATCCTCAAACACGTCAAGGACACCCGTCCGTCAACGGAAGTGATCATGATCACCGGTTACGGCTCGGTGGCGCGCGCCGTGGAGGCGACCAAAGCCGGGGCCTTCTATTTCGTCGAAAAGCCCTTCGAGTTCGAGCAGTTGCACATTCTGATCGAGAAGGCGCTGGAGCGACGTGAGCTCGTGACCGAAACGGAGAACATGCGTCGGCAGCTTTCGACGCGCACGGAGTATTTCAACATCATCGGCGCGTCCAAAGCGATGCAGAACATCTACGAGACGATCGAGTCGGTGGCCAAATCCGATGCCAACATCTTGATCGTCGGCGAATCGGGCACGGGCAAGGAGCTGATCGCCAATGCCATTCACTACAACTCGCACCGCGCCAAAAAGCCGTTCATCAAGGTCAATTGCGCCGCGCTGCCGAAAGAGTTGATTGAATCAGAGCTTTTCGGACATACCAAGGGGGCGTTCACCGGCGCTTACGCCGACAAGGACGGTTTGGTGCAGCACGCGGCAGGCGGCTCGCTGCTGCTCGATGAGATCACCGAAATGCCCATTGAACTGCAACCGAAGCTCTTGCGCGTGCTGCAAGATCGCAGCTATCGCAAGCTCGGTTCGGAGAAGACCTATGCCGCCGACTTCCGCCTCATCACTTCGACCAACCGCATGCCGGCTGATGCCATTCGCGAAGGGCGTCTGCGCGACGACCTCTTCTACCGCATCTCGACGATCACGATTCATGTCCCGCCGTTGCGCGAGCGCGCCGAAGACATTCAACTTCTGGCCGAACATTTCCTGAAGACCTACGCGCGCAAGTACCAACGACCGATCACCGGCATCTCGCAAGCGGCTTACGCGCGCCTGTTTGCCCATACGTGGCCCGGCAACGTGCGCGAACTACAGAACGTCATTGAGCGCGCCGTGTTGTTGGCCAAAGGAAACAAGATCGAGCCGCACGATTTGCCGTTCGACAACGGTTCGTTGCTCGAAAAGAGCGCGCCGCAGAACGCTTGGGACGTGCCGCCGAATATGACGCTCGAAGAGATCGAAAAGCTGGTCATCGAGCGAACGCTGCAGCGCACCGGCGGCAACAAACAAGCGGCGGCCAACATCCTCGGCATCTACCGGCCGCGTCTTTACAGCAAGATCAGAAAATACAAGATCGACGTCAACGCTCTCGTCTCCTCTTCGGAGTGAAGTGCCGAACCGCTTGGTCTTTTGTCCGCGGCGACGTGCTGCCGCATCACGGACGACGCCACTGAAGAATGAGCGCCCGCCGAATCTCTCATCCGAAACGGCGAGCTGGCGTCGCGCACTTGAATGCAATCGGCGCGTCGCCCTGCGTGGAGTTCGTACCCCAAAAGTCGGTGCCTGGCTTTTCATCGGGAATCAACTCGCACTCCGACGCCCCGCAACGGCCCTTCCAGTTCTACTGTGCGAGTTCGGCGTGGCTGAACTGCGCCGCTTCGGCCCCCTTAAAAACCTTTCCGCGCTCGCCACGCGCGTGCGACTTCCGCTGGCGACCGGCGTTCGCCATCCACTTCGTAGTTCATTTGGCGCATCTCTGCGGTGGAGATTGAACCGGCTAGCCTTTCCAAGACTTCGCGCGCTTCGGGGATGCGCGTCGCCGTTTCGCGACGAACGAGCATCACTGCTTCGTAAGGCGGGAAATAGCGACGGTCGTCCTCGAGTTGAACGAGATCGAGCGCGGCAATCAACCCATCGGTGGAGTTGCCAGCGATCACATCAACCTCGCCAGCGGCCAGAGCGCGGTAGGTGAGCGCCAAGTCCATTTCGCGCGGCGGCGCGGCGAAGCGCAGGTTGTAAGCGCGCACGAAACCGGCGTAACCGTCGGAACGAGAGATGAAGTCCTGACCGAATCCGGCGCGCCAGCTCGGCGCATAAGGCGCGATGTCTGAGATGGTGCGCAAGCGGAGTCGACGCGCGTCTGCGCCGCGAACGAGGATGGCGAAGTCGTTGCGAAAGCCTAAAGGTGGTCCGACGATGACATCGAATTTCTCCAAATACTCGCGTTGCACATGCTCGTACACGGCGCGCACGTCTGTGAGCGGTGGATGACCGAGTATGGCCGTGTAAGCGGTTCCCGTATATTCTGGGTAAAGATCTATCTGGCCAGCGATGAGTGCGTTGTGGCATAGGTTGCCGCCTAGCTCGAAACGTCGCTCGACTTCAACGCCGCGCGCTTCGAGCATCTGCGCGATGATTTCGCCGAGAATGACTTGTTCGGTGAAATCTTTGGAGCCGACGACCAAACGTGGCTTCGTCAGACCGGCAGTAGGCGCAGTGGCAAAACGCCATGCGGAGAAGATAGCGAGTAGCAGAACGAGCGCCGCGCTGCCAGCTAGCCCTACTGCTCGAAGATCGAAAGTGCGCGATGGACGGCGAGCGCGAAGGCGCGATTCCAGTCTGCCGAGCGCCCAATCAACGGCAAGGGCCATCATCGCCGCCGGAACGGCGCCAGCCAGAATCAGCCGGTCGTCGTTGGCGCGAAGGCCACGAAAGATCAGCGTCCCTAGACCGCCAGCGCCAATGGCGGCAGCAATGGTTGCCACGCCGACCCCGATCACGGCGGCAACGCGCACGCCAGCCATGATGACGCCCATAGCGAGCGGCAGCTCCACTTGCCAAAGCAACTGGCGCGGCGTCATGCCCATGGCGATGGCCGCTTCGCGCACGTGGCGATCAACGCCTTCGATTCCCGTAATGGTGTTGCGAATGATTGGTAGCAGCGCGTATAGGATCAGCGCCACCGTCGCCGTGCGCGCGCCAATACCGCCGATCAGAGGAAGCGGGATGAGCAGCCCGAAGAGCGCGAGGCTCGGCACGGTTTGCAACACGCCAGCGATGCCGAGCGCTAGGTCTTTCCAGCGCGGATGGCGTACGAGGAGAATGCCGAGCGGAATGCCGATGAGCGCTGCAATCGCCGTCGAGATGACGACGAGCACGAGGTGTTCGCTCGTTAAACGGAGCAGCAGTGGCCAGTTTTGCGCGAAGAACTGAAGTCTTTCCATCGTCTTCGGTGCGATCTTCGCCTCGCGTTAGATGGGGCGCCGATGTCGAACCGCTCGATCATTCGGCGCAACTCGGTGCCATTCGATCCTCGTCGAAACCCTCCACGCGCAGCGTCGCGAGATAGGCGCGAGCGTACTCATCTGTGGTCCGCAAGAATTCACGCGGCGTGGCGAGAAGCTGCATGCGTCCGTCGCGCATCAAGGCGATGCGCGAGGCGAGCAACAGCGCTTCGCGCAGATCGTGCGTGACGAAGACCACGGTCTTGTGCAAGCGACGGCAGAGGGCGGCGAATTCGCGCTGTAGTTCGGCGCGCGTCAACGGATCGAGCGCGCCAAAGGGTTCATCGAGCAACAAAAGGGGCGGATCAGCGGCGAGCGCACGCGCCACGCCGACGCGCTGTCGCTGCCCGCCCGAAAGCTCATGCGGAAAACGCGCGGCGAAGCGTTCGCTGTCGAGTCCGACCAGTTGCAGCATCTCGCGGACGCGATGGCGGATGCGTTCTTCCGGCCACGCGTCCAGCCGCGGCACGAGCGCGATGTTCTCTTCGACCGTGAAATGCGGAAAGAGGCCGGCCTCTTGGATCACGTACCCGATGCTTCGGCGCAAGCGAACCGGATCCCACGCCGTTGTCGCGCGCCCTTCGACCAGCACTGTGCCTCGCGTCGGCAGGAGCAGGCGGTTGATTAGCTTCAAGGTCGTCGTCTTGCCGCACCCCGACTCGCCGACGATGACCAGCGTTTCGCCGCGTGCGATGGCGAAATCGAGATCAGCGACGATGGGGCGCGGGGCGTGCTCGACGGAGAAGGTGACCCCGCGAAACTCAACCGCCGGACCGGAGCGCATCAGGCTACCCGCAGATGAGCGATGACGTGCGCCATCTTCTTGTGCCATGAGCCTTCCCAATTCCGCAAGAGCATATCCGCCGGGCTTGCGCGTTCGGCCAGCGCTTCTTTGAGCGGATCGAGATACCGCTCCTCATCTGATGCCACGCGCCGCAACCCTTCCGCCGCCAGCGCGACGAGATCGCGCGCCAGCTCAAAGACGTGCAGATCGCTCGTGGTGGCGAGCAATCCTTCGCGCGCGACGAGGCGTTCAAGCGTCAGCATCTCTCCTCGCCGTAGACGCGGCAACCGCCGACGCGCTTCATTCAAAATGGTCCGGTCGTAAAGCAACCCGCGCCACAACGCCGCCAGCGCGAGCGCCATCTCGACGCGGTTGCCATCCATGGCGCGCAGCTCCAGATGCGAACGCAAGCGCGCGTTGGTGAAGATGGTCGATAGGTGATCGGTCCAGTCTTGAAATCGCGGTTCGATATCGCGCGGCGGATTGAAGAGGAATTCGGCGAAGCTGCGTCCTTGCGGATTGCGCAGGTAATGCCCATCGCGGCGGACGAAGATCATCGGCACCCGTTGCGCGTAAGCGACAAGCGTTTCGGGCGTGATCGTATCGGCAAACGCTGCCGGCGCCGGGCCGCAGCGGTCAGGATCGGTCTCGGTCCACACGAGGGCGCGCACCGAACGGTAACCGGAAGGCGCACCGCCTTCAAACGGCGCGTTGGCGGCAAGCGCCGCGATGAAGGGCGCCGCCATGTTGGCGAGCGCGAATTGCTGCCCCAGCTCTTCGGTGGAAGTGTAGTCGAGGTTGATTTGCACGGCGCAGGTACGTGCCATCATGTCAAGCGCGCGACGCCCGTGGCGCGCAAGATATGGGCGTAGCACTTGGTAGCGCCTTTTCGGATACCAGCGCTGCTCGTCGAGAGAGCGAATGGGGTCGAAACCGGCGGCGATGAAGAGAAGGGCGCGGCGTTGAGCGATCTCGCGCAAGCGCGAAAGGAAATCTCGCACGTCGCGTTCGAGTTCAGCGAGCGTAAAGCGTGGCGCGCTCGAAAATTCGATTTGGCCTCCTGGCTCGACCGTGGCGCGCCCCCCACCTTCGAGCTGCGCTTCGACGATGCTCTCACTTTCGCGCACCAGATCCTCTTCGGAACGAGCTAGCTCGGCGAGCACGTCACGAACTTGCGAAGCGGAAAGGCGATCCAACGTGCGCGCGGCGTAGCCGAAAAGCTCCAGTTCGATGCCGCAGCGGCGTGCCCCGATGGGCTTAGCGTTGAAGCGCACGTGCTCTGCCAGAAGCGGCGCATCGCAGGCACCGAGCGATCGGCGCGGATCGAAGAGAACTTGGCGCGGCGAAGAGTTGAAACCAGCTTCTTCCGGTGGCGCATCCTTGTCTTTCATGATTCCCGCTCAACCCGTTCAAATTGCCAAGAGCAAATTGCTGCTGAAAAGACGCTGGCGATCGAACCACGTTGACTTGCGTTCGAATCCGTTCTGTCTTGCCAGTTCTGAGATTTCGTCGAGGTCGTACTTGTAAGAGTTCTCCGTGTGGATACGCTCGCCGCGCTCGAATGGGACCTCGATGGCGAGCGCCGCGATGCGCACGCGCTGCGTTCGCGCGCTCTCGAGATAAAGCTCCACGCGCCCGAGGGCTTCATTGTAGATGGCGACGTGGCGAAAAGCTCGCGGATCGAAGTCGGCATCGAGTTCGCGATTGATGCGCGCAAGCAGATTGAGATTGAAAGCCGCCGTCACGCCGAGCGCATCATCGTAGGCGGCTTCGAGAAGCTCGCGGCCTTTTTTCAAGTCAATGCCGACGAGCAGCGCATCGTCGCGCCGGAGCGCGCGGCGAACTGCGCGCAAGAATCGTCCGGCTTCATCGCGGTCGAAGTTGCCGATGTTGGAGCCGAGAAAAAGCGTCAGCATCGAACCGTTGCGCGCGGTGCGCAAGCGCGCGAGCGCCGTTTCGTAATCGCTCGCATAGGCCTCGATGCGCAGCGTCGGATATTTGCCGAGCAGTTGGCGCGCGCTCCTTTCAAGCGCCGCTGTTGAGATGTCCACCGGCACGTAACGAAGATCGGGTCGCCCTCGTTCAAGGAGGACCTCGATCAGCCATCGGGTCTTGGTGGCACTGCCGCTGCCGAATTCGAGCACGGTCTCGGGCGTGACCTTTAGGCTGTCGATTATCGCCTCCGCGTGAGTGGCGAGGATTTCGTCTTCGGCGCGCGTCAGGTAGTATTCAGGCAGCAAGCAGATCGCTTCGAAGAGTTGCGACCCGAGCGCGTCGTAGAAGTATTTCGGTGGGAGGCTCTTCGGGCGAGACGACAACCCGCGTTGCACGTCGGCAGAGAAGGTTTGCGCCGAGTCGCTCGCCTCGCTCCGGTGAATGCGTAGTCGCGCACTTGAAGTCATTGCGATCCCCTTGAATATACGAATCGAAGCGAGCGGAAGATGCCCACTCGTCTCGACTGTGCGGAAGACCGTAGCCGCGCCCGTCCTCGCTTTCGACCTCGCTATGATACTCTAGAACGCGGGGCGAGAGCGGGTCAAAAGATGCGCAAAAGTCAAAACTTTTTCTTGCAATGGGGAGGACACCGAAGATGAACGACGAGATGATCGGTCGGCCACGCGCGTTGCCTGCGGACAAAGGTCTCATCGCTGAACAACTGGAGCGGACGCGCGAACGCACGCTCGGCCTATTCGATCTTGCGCAGGAGAAGCATCTGCACCAGAGTCCGGGGTTCGGGTATCGACCGATCATTTGGCATCTGGCGCACATCGGGGCGTTCGAGGAGCACTGGATATTGCAACGAGCCAAAGGCGACGCGCCGCTTGATCGAGGCTACATGCGACTCTTCGATCCGATCAAAACGCCGCGCGAAGAATCACGCGATCTTCCCTCGCGACGCGAAATGGAAGATTACTTGGGACGCGTGCGCGAGCGAACTTTGAGCTTTCTCGAGCGAGCTTCTTTCACTACGGAAACCCCTTTGCTCCGCGACGCTTACGTCTTTCATCTCGTCTTGGAGCATGAGCGACAACACCAGGAAACGTTGCTCTATCTTTTTCAGCTCCTTCCGCTGGAGAAGAAGAACGCTTTGCCGCCGGTGGACGAAAGACGCGACGCGGAAGACAGCGCCGTGCTCACTGCGGAGTCTGTGTCGAGCGACGCGCGCGAGCACTGGATTCGCGTGCCCGAAGGCGAATGCGTCATCGGCGCGGTTTGGTCCGTTTTCGCCTACGACAACGAGTTCCCGTCTCACACGGTCCATTTGCCGGCCTTCGAAATCGCGCGCACGCCAGTAACCAACGCCGAATACCTCTGTTTCGTTGAAGAGGGCGGTTACCAAAGACGAGAGTTTTGGAGCGCTCAGGGGTGGGCGTGGCGCGAGCGCGAAGGCTGGACCGCACCGCTCTATTGGCAGCGGGATGAAGACGGGTGGACGCTGCGGACGATCTTCCAGCAAAGACCTTTGCCTCTGGCCCACCCCGTATGGGGCATCAGTTGGTACGAAGCCGAAGCTTACGCGCGTTTCATCGGCAAAAGGCTTCCCACCGAAGCCGAATGGGAGCGCGCTGCATCGTGGGATGGAGCAAGAAAACGTCTCTATGCATGGGGCGATGAACCGCCGTCAGCGAAGCGATGCAATTTCGGCGCGGAACGCTGGAACACGACGCCCGTAAACGCTTTCATTCACGGGCGCAGCGCTTGCGGTTGTTTGGATATGACGGGCAACGTTTGGGAGTGGACGGCGAGCGTCTTCGGCCCTTACGACGGCTTTCGCCCTTTCCCGTATCCGGAATATTCCGCCGAATGGTTCGACGGCGATCATCGCGTGTTGAAAGGCGGTTCGTGGGCGACCAGCGCTTCGGTGCTGCGCACCTCTTTCAGGAACTTCTTCCGGCGCCATTTCCGCATCGCCTTCGCAGGCGTGCGTTGTGCTGCGGAGGCGAATTAAAGCGACCGAGGGGCGGTTAGGCGCGGTCTAAATCGGGACGGGCCATGAAGAGCGAACTCGACGAGAGGGCATGGGCCGTGGTCAGCGAACGAGGCTGCGAGGCGAGCGCGCTGACGTATGAGCAAGCCGTGGAGCTTGTCGCTCGTCTGGTCACGGAAGGGGTTTACGGCTTGTGCATCGTCACCAAAGAAGCGGCGGCCCGCATCGGAAGCGCATCGGACCACAGGGGGGAGGATTGACCGGCATCTTCACCGCTCATCAAGCCGACGCCCATCTGAAGTCTGCGACGAGCGGCAGGTGGTCCGAAGCGATCAACGCCGTATGACTGCGGTGAAGCTCCAGCTTTTCGAGTTGCAGACGAGAATCGTAATAGATGTGGTCTAGATGAACGACCGGCAAGATGCCTGGATAGGTGCGCGGGCGACGCAAGTGTGAACGTATGTCAGCGCTCTGCAGGTGAACGGCGAGGAGTTTCGAGGTCAAACCGCGCGTCCACTCGTTGAAATCGCCGAGCACGATGCGCGCGCCGTTCAACTCCGCATTGCTCAAAATCTCCGCGCTCACCAGACGACGCGCCTGATGGCGACGCTCGACGTAGGATGTGCCGAGATGAACGTTGAAGACGTGGAGCAAGAAGCCGCCATCGAGAACGATGTCAGCACGAAGACAGCCCCGCCGCTCACACCACCGCCACGAAAGATCGTAATTCTGCGCCCGGTGCAGCGGGAAGCGGGATAAAATAGCGTTGCCGTAACCCGATCCGTTGAGGCGGCGATTTTCGCCGAAGCACAGATCGTACCCGAGCGCTTGGGCGATCTCTCGCGCCTGATCGAACGTCTGCGACTTGCCATCGGCGCCGAAGACCTCCTGCAGCGCGACGATGTCAGCATCGATCTCGCGCAGCACTTCGACGATCCGCGCCGGACGCACACGCCGGTCCAGCCCGCGGCATTTATGTACGTTGTAGGTCGCCACGCGAAAGGTCGGCGGCGCAAACGCGACGCATGCGCCAGTCGATGGCTGATCGTTGTATCCAGTCATCCTCGCTAGTTACAGAACCAATAGTTGCCTTTGGTCGCTGTTTCTAATTTGACCGGAAAGTGGTCCGTAGCGAGCGCGCAGCCTTGGACTTTCGAGCGAACCTGTTGCGACCTCGCGCTGCTGTTCGAAAAATTGGCCGGGGAGCTGGGGAAGAGAATTGGTGGAGCCGAGGGGAGTCGAACCCCTGACCTCGTGAATGCCATTCACGCGCTCTCCCAACTGAGCTACGGCCCCACGCGGACGGTCAATCAACGCGAACTACCTAAAAAGGTTAAGCGATCTCTCAATCGGTCGTCAAGTCCCCAGCAATCCCTGTTGTCAATCCCCCTTGCGAGAAGATGCTGCCAGAAAAGCTATCACCGCCCCGCCTATGAGCAGCAGCAATCCGCTGATGATGTGTGCGGTGTTAGGCGCTGACGGCCTTCCGTCCCGGTGAGCAACACTCCGACGCTCGGTTCGATGAACGCTGCGCGATAGGCGATCACACCGCCGATGGCTCCGCGCATGATGCCGATGGTGACGACTGGAGCGCGCGCTTTTTGCGTCCTCGAAGAAACGTCGCTCGCAGCAAGCCGACAGTTGCGGTCTACTGTCTGGGCCGACGAAGGGGAAAGACTCAAGCGCGCAAAATTATCAGCCGATCGCTCCCAAATTCCGCCCCATTAGAAACCAGAAGACCGCTCTTTGACGTTTGCCATTGCGCGGCTCGCGATGCTGGATCGGTGCCGTCATGCCGCAAAAGGTCGTCCCTCGACCCTTCTCCGCTATGAAGAGAGCGACGCATCGTGTTTCGCAGCGTTGCCGTGCGCCTTCGTCAAAGCGCGCTTCCGGTTCAGCGAAGGAGAGCGCATCGCCGCAGCCAAGGCGAGCGATGGCCCACCTCTGATGACGCAGCAATCCAACAGAGAAGCGTGCCCGCCGCGGTCAAAGCGGCGCGCCATTTCATCTGCCCTTGAAATCCGGTTTCCTTTTTTCCAGAAAGGCGCGCACCCCCTCCTCTTTGTCCTCGGTGGAGAAGCAAAGAGCGAAGAGGTCTATTTCGCGCCGCAGACCTTCATCGAGCAGCGAGCGCGACGCCGTCTTGATCGCTTCCTTGGCCAGGCGAAGGGCGATCGGGCTTTTCTCGGCGATGCGATTGGCTATCTCCATCGTCTTGGCCTCCAATTCGGCGGCTGGCACGACCATGTTGACGAGGCCGATTTGATAGGCTGTGCGCGCGTCGATGATGTCGCCCGTCAAGATGAGTTCCATGGCCTTGCCTTCGCCAACGAGGCGGGTCAGGCGCTGCGTGCCGCCGCCGCCCGGAATAATCCCGAGGTTGATCTCTGGCTGACCGAACGACGCCGTCTCGCTCGCGATGCGCAAGTCACATGCCAGAGCGAGTTCGCAGCCGCCGCCCAGACAGTATCCGTTGATCATGGCGATCACCGGTTTCGGGAAAAGATCAATGGCGGTAAAGAGCGAGCGGCCCAACATGACGTCGCGTTGCGTGATCGCCGTGCGACCCGCAAATTCCGCGATGTCGGCCCCAGCGATGAAGGCCCGGTCTCCCGCACCGGTGATGACCACCACGCGGATTTGATCATCGGTTCGCAGCTCTTCCAGCGCGGCAGCTCCTTCCTCACGCGTTTTGATGTTGAGCGCGTTTCGCTTCTCCGGCCGGTTGATGGTCAAAACAGCGACGCGGTCGCGTCTTTCAACCAGAATGGTTTCGTAAGATTGCGTCATAACGGTTGAGTGCTCTCCTTGAAGTTCGAGTCATCGAGCGCCAGCGACCGGCGCCCGCAAAGACACAGAACGCACGCTGCGTTGTTCGTCTTCGAATTGCGCCGGGCGATCTGACGCGCCTTGCGGGGCTTTGGCGCAAAAACGGGTTCGCGTCAGCAGCCCGCAGCTTTCGATCTCGAGGAAGCGTTGTTTTCTTGCTTCGCCGTGTGCGCGGCCTTGTGTCTTGAAGCGTCGCCAGCGCGCAAATCTTCTTCGCATCGAACCGTTAGGTGCGTGCCTGTGGCCTGTGTTCGAAAGCTCGCGCTCAAGCCTTTGAGCGGTCCGCTCCATCCGAGTTGTTTTCCGCTTTCTCCGCTTCTGCGGCGTGTTCATCGGCGACCCACGAGACGAAGAGGCGTATCCAGTTCTCGTTCGGTTCGAGTATTTGCACGCCGACGCGCGCCGTACCGTAAATGGCTGGCACCGTGCGCGCCACGCGCGCTGTGACCTCGACGGGCGATCCATCGGGACGGTGAGCGCGGATGTACAGGCGATCGCCAACGTTCACCTTCTGATTGAGATGAAAGAGCGCGCCTATGGTCGAGATGTCATCCGTTTCCGTTGGTTCGCTCCACGCCTCTCCTCCCTCCGTTCGACCCGAAACGATGATGGGCAATCGCAGCGCCATGCGCAGCGCGAAGCGTCTCTCTTCGTTGCCTTGTCTGATCATTGATCCCTCGCGTCGCAGTCTCCTCATCCCTTTTCACGCTCTTCCACATCCCAACGGTAGAAGCCTTCCCCGGTCTTTTTGCCGAGCTTGCCCTCGGCCACTAAGCGGCGAAGTATCTCTGGCGGGCGAAAGGTTTCTGATCCGAGTTTGCGATAAAGGTATTCGGCGATGGCGAGTCGCACGTCGAGTCCGATGAGGTCGCTCAGACGAAGCGGCCCCATCGGGTGGTTGTAACCGAGTTCCATCGCGGTGTCTATGTCGCGCGCGCTCGCTACGCCCTCTTCCAACATGCGCATCGCTTCGAGTCCGAGTGCCACGCCGAGTCGGCTCGAGGCGAAACCGGGCACATCGCGCACCGTGATCGGTTCCTTCTTCATGCGCCGTCCGACCGCTTGCACCATCTCCACCACTGCCGGAGCGGTCTGCTGGCCGACGACGATCTCGACCAGTTTCATGATGTGGACCGGATTGAAGAAGTGCATGCCGACGACGCGCGCCGGGCAGCTGGCTGCAACAGCGAGTTCGCTGATCGAAAGGGACGAGGTGTTGGTCGCAAAGATGAAGGGGCGCGTTGCCGATTGCTCGAGCTGGCGAAGAAGCTCTTGTTTTAGTTCCAAGACCTCGGGCACGGCCTCGATGAAGAGGTCGGCCCGGAGCGTCTGTTCCAACTGGCGCGTGCCGCGGATTCGTTGCAACGTTGCATCTCGTTCGTCATCGGTGGACTTGCCGAGTTGGATAGCGCGGTGCAGGTTGCGCTCGATTCGCTCCACGCCGCGCTCCAGAGCCTCGCGGCTTGTGTCATAGAGGATCACGGCGTAGCCAGCCATGGCCGCCACTTGCGCAATGCCATGCCCCATCGTGCCAGCGCCGAGAACGGCGATGGTTTCGATCGCGTTGGGTAGCTGTTCTCCGCTCACTGACATAGACTTCGGGCGACGCGCCGCCATCGCGCTCGCGTTTCGACTTCAACGTGCGCAAAAGTTATACTACACGGCGAAGCGAAAAGGCTAGACTCAAATCGGCGGAAATTGCGCGCGAGCGCATCTCGCCACGAGAGCTGAAAAGGCTTGGAAGAGACAGCCGGAGAAAAGTTGCGGCAAACGACCGAAAGGAGCGAGGCATGATCGAGGAAAGAGGCGCTACGCGCCCGATAAGACGCGATGTAGTCATCATCGGATCGGGACCAGCCGGGTTGACTGCTGCCATCTACGCGGCGCGCGCTGATCTGAAGCCGCTCGTAATCGAAGGACCACAACCGGGCGGACAGTTGATGATCACAACGGATGTGGAAAACTACCCCGGATTCAGTCGCGGCATTCAAGGGCCGGAGTTGATGGAAGAGTTTCGCGCCCAAGCCGAACGATTCGGTGCCGAGTTTCTCAGCGCCTGGATCGAGCGCGTTGATCTGGGCCAGCGGCCATTTGTCATTCACACCACGGAGGGAGTGATCACGGCGCGCGCTTTGATCATCGCTTCCGGAGCTTCAGCCAAGTGGCTCGGCATCCCCGGCGAAGCGCCCGCGCCGGAAGGATTCGGCGGGCGAGGTGTGAGCGCCTGCGCGACGTGTGATGGATTCTTTTACAAAGGCAAGCACGTCGTGGTCGTCGGCGGCGGCGATACGGCGATGGAAGAAGCGATCTTTCTGACACGCTACGCTTCGCGCGTGACGGTGATTCATCGGCGTGCCTCTTTGCGCGCGTCCAAGATCATGCAAGACAAAGCCTTCAAAAACCCAAAGATCGATTTTCTGTGGGATACGATCGTCACCGAGATCGTCGGCAACGATGAACAGGGTGTGACGGGCGTGCGTCTGCGCAACACGAAGACGGGCGAAGAGCGCGTCTTCCCATGCGCCGGCGTCTTCGTCGCCATCGGCCATAAGCCGAACACCGAACTGTTTCGCGGGCAGTTGGAGATGGACGAGATGGGGTACATCATCACCAACGGACGTTCGATGGCGACGAGCGTTCCCGGCGTCTTCGCTTGCGGCGACGTGCAAGACCCGTTCTATCGCCAGGCGATCACGGCTGCAGGCACCGGTTGCATGGCTGCGATCGATGCCGAACGTTACTTGGACGACCTGCCGGTTGAAATGCCCGATGGCGAAGAGGTGACGATTCAAGGCGAGATCATCACGCCCGATCACAAGTTGATCATCACACCAAAGGGCGAGGTGATCTCCAACGAACCGCCGGAACCAGCACCTGTCGAGGCGACGGAAACAACGACGTGACGTCCTCCCCTCAATATGAGGGGCATCCGCAAGCGGATGCACGCGCGCT
>NZ_PSLQ01000083.1:0-12734 GCF_040289685.1 Pyrinomonas sp. | reverse complement strand
CCCCAGCCAATCCGGCTAATCCCGTTCCGAGCAACAGCATGGTCGCCGGTTCGGGCACGGCTGTAATTTGAACCTGAACGCTCGTTATCCCATTGTTGGTGCTCGGAGGCGCCAACGTCAGAGGATTACTGGTCAACTGGTAAATGACGTCACCCAAAACTATTTGGGTGGTCGAAAAAGTGACCGTTACCGTGCTACCATCCGACTGGAGGGTCCCAGCAAGAATCGCGGAAAAGTTACCGCTG
The DNA here is from genome assembly GCF_040289685.1 of Pyrinomonas sp. NCBI lineage: Bacteria > Pseudomonadati > Acidobacteriota > Blastocatellia > Blastocatellales > Pyrinomonadaceae > Pyrinomonas > Pyrinomonas sp. Next base: position 12,489 of record NZ_PSLQ01000083.1, on the reverse strand, counting down.
CCTCCTGGGGGAACCGACTGCGTAATTGTCAAGGTGAAAGGAGTGGGATCGAAGGTCGCACCGTAATTCTCAGTTGCCGAGGTTTGGAAGTTTCCAAGGCTTCCGAACGTTGTTGGGTTAGCACTTACCGTTACGTTCGAAACCCCCGTAAAGGTAATCGTCGCAGTGTTACCACCACCACCAGCAGTGAAGGTAGAAGGCGAACCGGTGGTAGAGTAGGTTACGTTTATCGCTTTGGCCGATTGAACCGAAGCGAAGCCGAACACAAAGGCTACGGCAACGGCTGCCAAGGCTGCTTTTAACGCTTTCATCATTTTGTTTCCTCCGTCAACCCTTGATCAAAAGATCTGTGAGCGTTGTGGTTGTCTCCTCACACGAGGAGAATGAACGAGGATTCGGCTTCGGTTCCCGTGCGGGGAGAGAGACGGAGCACAGGAAAGTTCGATGAAGCCACCTCTGGCTCGAATCCCGATGGCCGGTGCCTCGAATTCAAGCCTTTCGGCTGCGTCCGATTCGACTTCGACCCGACAGAAGAGAGCCCCGCACTTGCCCTCTCGTCGCCCGAAACCGGATCTCTCCAGCCTTCTCGGCCATCCGCAGGCCCGCTTCAAAGCGAAGCGAGCGCCTGACGGATCGCTTCCGCTTCGGGGAAGTTTCGACCTTCACCCAAGCGCAAAGCCTCTTGCAGCTCACGACGCGCCCCTTCCTTGTCGCCCAACCCGATCAGGGCCATGCCCAGATGGTAGCGATACACGGGGTTGTCGCTCGCTTTGGCCACCGCTCGTCGGAGCTGTTCGACGGCGGCGGCATGTAAACCCTTTTTGTAGTAAACCCAACCGAGCGTATCGACGAAGCCCGTTTCATCGGGGAAACGCTGGACCACGCTCTGCGCCAATCGCACGGCTTCGTCCAAGTTCCCTTTGCCGTGCTCGGCGTAGTTCCACGCTAGGTTGTTCGCGGCGATCACGTTGTTCGGATCGGCCTGCAGCGCTTTGCGATAGGCTTCGGTCGCCGCATCGTAATTTTTACGACTATCTTCGAGCATCCCGATCAGCGCGTAAGCCGTGGCGTTATCGGGCCGCCGCTCGGCGACCTTGCGGAATTCAGCGATGGCGCGATCTTGCTGGTTCATGTTGACGTACAAGGCGCCGAGCGAGAAGTAGGCCGGCAGATAGTTCGCGTCCAACTCCAGAGCGCGCCGCAGCTCAGCTTCCGCCGCCTGGGCGTTCCGCTCAAAGCCGTAAACTTGCGCTTTCAGGTAATGGAGCGGCGCGCTGTTGGGCTGCTGCTGCAACGCCTGATCCACACGCGCATGAGCGTCATTCAACCGGTTCAAATTTGCATAGGTTGTAATCAATCCGCTCAAAGCATTGAAATTGGCCGGATTAATCCCGAGTATGCGCTCGTATATGCGGGCCGCTTCATCCAGCTTGTTTTCGGCTTGGGCGACGCTGGCCAAGCCGAAGTACGGCTCGACCGTGTTTGGTGCCGCCTCCACCGCCGCTTGCATATCTTGCCTTGCGCCGCGCGTATCTCTCTGTGCGAGCTTCGCTGAGCCGCGCGTGATCAAGGCCTTGACCTTGAGGTCGGTCAAAAATTCCGGCGTGTTCTCGATGTCGGGCGTCGTCTTGGCGATCTGTTCAAGGAGTTCGCTCGCCAGACGCTGCGCCGTCGCGCTGTCGCCGCTTGCGAGGTTGATGCGCGCTTGCATTAGCTTCACAGGCAAGTAGTTCGGATAGAAGCGTTCGAGGTCGCCAGCAAAGGCGCGCGCTTGTTCAACCTGTCCGGCGCGCAAGTTGGCCTCGGCCATGAAGAAGAGGGCGGCGCGGTTGTTCGATTCAATGCGCAGCACTTCCTTCAGATCCTCGATCGCCTTTTTCGGATCGTCCTGCAACTTGATACGCGCGCGCACGAGCAGCGCCTGCGTGTCGCGCGGGTTCTTCTTCAGGATCTCGTCGATCTGCGCCGTCGCACCGGCGATGTCGCCGCGTTGCAGCAGGATTTCGCTCAAACGGTAGCGCCCGCGCACGTAGTCGGGCGAACGGTTGACGATCTCTTGATAAATGCGCGCGGCTTCATCCGAACGTCCGGTGGCCGCGTAGAAATCGGCGAGCACGGCGCGCCCGTCGGGCCGGTCGCCGTCCATCTCGGCAAGCGCTTTGTACTGCTCTTCGGCCTTGTCAAGCCTCTTCTGCGACAAGTAGAAGCTGGCAAGCAACAAGCGCGCGTCGCGGTTCTGCGGTTCGCCCTCCACGGCCAAACGGAATTGCGTCTCGGCGTCGTTAAAACGGTTTTGCGCGATGAGAAAGCGCCCGTACTCCATGTGCGCGAGAGCCGAGCGCTCGTTGATCGAAATGGCGCGTTTATAGACCTCTTCGGCCTTGGCCCGATCGCCCGTCTGAACGTAGAAACGCGCCAGACTCAGATGCGATTCGATCCGCTGCGGGTCGATTTCAACGGCGCGATTCAGTTCGGCGAGCGCCCCATCGCGGTCCCCTTTCTGAAAAAGGACGCTCCCTAAAAGGATGTGCCCCTCGATGTGGTTCTGGTCGCGTTCGAGCACCTCGCGGGCCAATCTTTCGGCCTCGTCGATCTGCGGCGGACGCACGAGGAGCAAGTAGTTGCCCATCTTGACCTTGGCATCGAGATTGTTCGGGTCGAGCTGAATGGTGCGTCGCAGCTCCTCGAAAGCCTCCTGAATTCGCCCCAACCCTTCGTAAGCCTGCGCCAATCCCCAGTGGGCGATGGCCAAGTTGTCGTCTATCTGCAGGGCGTTGCGGAATTCGAGTGACGCTTCCTGATACTTTTTCTCCCTCAAAAGGGCTTCGCCGCGCCTGACGTGGTCGGCCTTGGCTTGCTCCTTGTCGGTGCAACCGACGAGCGCGCCCAGGACAAACACGAGGGCGAGAAGGGACAGCACTCTTTCACGTTTCGTTGACATCTTTCCGTTTTCCGTGCTTTTCCTTAGGTTTTCTGCCCCGCTTCAGCGCCCGGGGCAATCGGTCGCTGAACGGCGCTAAGATCATAAAAACTTTCCAACGGCAGCAAGGGGAGAGGAGATCGCGCGTCCGCAGGATACGTCGGTTAGCCCCTTCGCCCTTTCTCTAAAGACGCTTCCCTCGGTTCGAAGCCGACCCTAGTTTCATAATGGGGAAAAAACTAATCGGGTGTGTCTTCCAGAAAAGTTTGGCAAAAACGTTTAACCGCTTGCTTTCACGTGCCATTTTTCTCACTGAACTCACACCTTTGTTGAAACGATTGCAACGCCAATATGACGAGAGCAATCGCCGTGCCGCCCCTGCCCGTTTCTTCAAATCCTTCAAAACTCGATCTTCGCCGACCAGTCCGCAGCGTTGCTGTCGCCATCCCGTACCCGACTGTGTACAACTGTATTCACTCGAATACACGTTGCAACAAGCTTCGACCGCTCAATCAGCGCGGAACGAAACGGGGCAGATGTGCATACGCCTTGGCGGCCAAATCCGTGGCGATGGCGAGCGCTCTTTCTTCGGATATCCCCGGTCTGAGCGGCACGATGACGCGCACCATTGCGCCATCGCTGCGTCGGCGCCGCATGCTGTCGAGCACGGTGTAGATCTTGCCCCAGTACTCACTCGCCACTGACCGACCGCGCCCCTCGTACCAGTAGAGGAGCAGTTGGCGATCGCTTCCCTTCTGGATGATGTAACGATTGGCTTCAAAGGGCGGCGCATCGGGCGGGCGCACGAGCACGCGCGCCGGTTCAGTCATCGCCCAACCGGATCCGGGCAGGCAGTTGAGCGGGCTGTGGTAGGTTTTGCCGGTTCGCTGCGTCGCGTAGTAGCCGACGTAGAACGAAGCGAGTTGCCCATCGCGCGACACGTAGAGGCGCGACAGGTAGTCGGTTGCGCCAAGGACACGTTCCGTCTCTGCATCGAACTTTTCGTCAAGCCCATACTGTCGCCAGTCGCCGACCTCGGATGGGAACTCCGCCAGCGGCGCTCGCTCAACGTGCGCTTCGCCTACGCGCTCCCAAAGGTGAATCGCTGCGCCGCTCAAAGCGAGCGCAACCACCAGAATCCAGAACCTCGCATCTTTTCTCATCGTCTCATTTGCTTTCGGGCGCCGCGGTGGTCGCAACCACTCCGTCGGAAGCGGTCTTCTTCTCTTCTTGACGCGACTTCTTTCCAATGGTGACTATGGCATCGAGCGCCCAACCGACGACGAACAGAAGCACGATCGCCACCACATAAGTCACCCAACCGGAGAAAGAGTGGAAGAAGCCTTCGGCCACTTCCGTTCCATAGCGATACGAGAGCACGCCCGTACCGCTGACGCGCAGGGCGTTGGTGAAGATAGCGATGGGAACCGCCGAGAAGACGAGCACGAGCGAGCGCCAGAAACCGTAGCTGCGCAACCGCCTCCATCCTCGACGCGGCTCTGTTTCTTTGGGATAGGTGAAGTAGGCGAAGACGACGGCCAACGTCATGAGCGTCATGAGCGAGCGTATGCCGCTACAGGCTTCTACTACTTCGAGCTTTTGCGTCGTGGTCGCGCCGCGCGGCAGCAACTCGATCACGTTGCCCTCGCGCAGCACTGGGATGTCGAACAATCGCATGGCCCAGACGGCGCAATGCGAAGCGAAGAGCTGCAATGGGAAGGCGATCTTATTGAAGATGATGGCTGGAATCGGAATGGCCAGCACCAACAGGATGAAAGGGACGAAGAGCAAGCGCAGGAACTGAAAGCCAAAGAAGTAGATGACGATGCTCGCCAACATCAGAACGAGCGACATCCTCTGAACGAAAAGCTCCGCGCCGGTCACTCCGGCCCACAACCACAACAAGGCAGCGGCGATGCCAAGGCCGCCCCAAAGCGGCGCGGGTTTGACGACGGCGCGCGCTAACTGCTCGCGCTCCAGCCAGAGGATGTAGAGGATGATGAACGGCATCAAAAGGCCGTGCGAGTAGTTCTCATCCGTCCACCAGTCGTTGGCCAGTTTCGCCAGCACGGCGGCATAAACGAACGCGACCGAAGCGACCAAAATCGCTGGCTTCCAAATCTTCTCAGCGCTTTGCATCTTCCCTTCCGATGTCCGAGCTAGGCGATGCTTTTCCAAAAGACCCGTGCGGGAAACGCCTTGTTGGGGAGAGGCTGGCCTTTCTCGCTCGAGATGTCGTCTATCAGCAGTTCGCTCCCCGATCAGGCTGCAAGCTTAGCCTATTTCCCAGCCGACGGCAACCTCGCCCGGTCCGACTTTTCCGGCTCACATCTTCTGTATAAATGCGCAAAGAGCGCGAGTTTTCAGAGATCAGCGGGGGAGCAATAAAACATCTCACCACTCAAGGAGTCGAAGATGAATTGAATCGAGCGGTCCGATCGATGGTCACAGAACACACACCTCGCCTTGGGTCACGCCTTGGTCGGGAGCTTTTCGCCGCAAGCGATCATGTGCGCGCATGGCGCGCGAATTTGAAAGCCCACGCGGATCCGTCGAACAAGCCACGCTCGCGTCGCCACGAGCGTCCAGTTCGCTTTGAGAGCTGTGCACACGGGTCGCGGTGCTGCTCCGACCGCAACCGGCGCTTCTGAATCTCATCGCTTGAACCGTTCTTCCAATTGGTCCACGATAAGACGCGCGATGGCAAGCGAGGCGGTCGCTGCTGGCGATGGGGCATTGCAGACGTGCGCCGAGCGGGCGCCCCAGACGATGTGAAAATCGTCCACCAAGCGCCCATCCGCCGAGACGGCCTGCGCGCGCACGCCGTTCTCAGCCGGCATGAGATCCTCCGCGCGAAGTTCAGGCACGAGCCTTTGCGCATCCCGCACGAAGGCTCGCTTGCTCATCGAACGCCACCACTCCTCCGCTGCCGTGCGAACGTGACGACGTGCCATGCGCCAAAATCCGCCGTCGCCGAACATCTCCAGCGCGTCGCGCCAAACGAAAGAGACTTTCGCGTAACCCTCGCGCGCAAGGGCGAGCACAGCGTTGGGGCCGACGTGGACGCGGCCATCTATGGCCCGCGTGAAATGGACGCCGAGAAAAGGGAGCGATGGGTCAGGCACAGGATAAATGAGATGCCGGACCAGATAGCGACGCTCCGGGGCGAGTGCGTAGTACTCGCCGCGGAAAGGGATGAGGCGGATGCCTGGGTCAACGCCGCATAGGCGCGCCAGTCGGTCGGCATGCAGCCCCGCGCAATTGATGAGAAAACGCGCGCGCACTTCACCGCCCCGTGTTTCAACGACGACTTCGTCGGCGCGCTCCGATAAGCTTTGGACTTCGGAGTTCACACGCACTTCGGCGCCGCGCTCGCGGATTTCGCGCGCAAGCTCATAGACCACCCGACGGTAATCGACCACGCCCGCGCTCGGCACGTGGAGCGCGGCGCGTCCGGCAACGTGCGGCTCGCGCTCTTTCATGCGCGCCGGACAAAGCCACTCGACCTCGATCCCGTTGGCAGCAGCCCGCTGGCGCAGCTCTTCAAGCCTTGCGAGTTCGTCGGCGCGCGTTGCGACGATGATCTTGCCGCAGATTTCGTGCGGGATGGAACGCTCGCGACAGAACCGGACCAACTCCCTGTTTCCCTCACGCGCCAGCCGAGCCTTGAGACTGCCTGGACGGTAATATATGCCGGAGTGAATGACGCCGCTGTTGCGCCCCGATTGGTGGAGCGCAAGCGCCCCCTCTTTTTCCAGTACGATGAGCCGCGCTTGCGGCAAGCGCTCGATTAGACGCCAAGCGGTCGCCATCCCAACGATGCCACCGCCGATGAGCGCGAAATCGTACATGCCCGCAAGCTAGCACACCCGCCGCAGCGTTTGAAGTTCGTCTCGCCGCGTCGCGCATCGAACGCGGACGACGCGGATGGTCGAAGCGCGTCAACCGCTTTCGAATGTGTCCGGCCCCTTCGGTTATCTGGTGAAGATGTTTTTTGACCTTTGGGGCGCGTCGGCTTGATATCAACGCGGGAAAACGACAGGGCGCGTTCTCTCCCGTTCGACCTGTTGCGCCTTCAATCGTTGCGCTTCGGCAAATTCGCGCGCCGCGTCGCGTTCGCGCCCGAGTCTCTTGTAGACGCGCGCGAGTATGTAGCGCGTCTCCGCATCACGCGGAGCGCCAGCAACGGCTCTCTCCAGCGGGGCCAATGCGGCACGCGCGTCGCCTTCCTTGAAGAGCAACTTGCCGAAGAGCGCATTGGCTTCCGTCGAAGCAGGGTCGATCTTCAAAGCCGCCTCGACGTTCGACCGGGCAGCGCTTTTGCGCCCCGTCGCGTCGTAGAGGACGGCGAGGTAGTAGTGCGTCCAGAAATCTTGCGGCAGACGGCTTCGCTCGCGCTCGAAACAAGCGATCGCTTCTTCGTGTTGCCCGAGCATCAGCAAAGCGAGGCCCAGAGAGTAGTTGAGGCGCGGCAGCGCAGGATCCAACGCGGCAGCGGCGCGCAACCTTTCCACCGCACTTCTGTAGTCACCTGCCGCCAGCGCCGCCTGCCCGCGTAGCAGAAGCGCCGCCGGTCTTCCTTGCGCGCTTTGCTCCAAGCTTTGAACGACGGTCTCGTACTCGGCCCGTTCGCTCCGCAACAACGCCAGCCCTAAGCTATACAAAGCCACGACGTCTTGATCTGCATCGTCGAGCGCGTCGCGCAAAAGCGCGATGGCTTCCGCATCGCGCCCGAGTTCGACCAACGCTGCGCCCAATAGACGCTTGGCTTGTTTCGACTCCGGAAAGGCAGCAAGGTATGCGCGCAGAGCTTGCGCGGCGCGTTCCGGTTGCCCCATGCGGTAGAAGGCGATCCCCATGTTCAACCAGACGGGCGTCAGCTCCGGCGCGAGTTCGAGCGCGCGTTGGTAGCTGGCGATGGCTTCATCGTAGCGCCCCAAGCGGGCGAGCGCCGCTCCGAGGTTGGCGTGCGCCTCGGCGTAATCGGGCGCCAATCGAAGCAGCGTGCGGTATTCGGCCACGGCGCGCTCGAAGTCGCCTCGCCGCTGCCATTCTACGGCCTGCGCGAAATGCTTCGCCGCTTCAGACGATTGCGCAAAGAGCAAGAGACCAAGCAACAACGCATGCATTTCGACACCCGATGAGTCTTCGCGCGATGACGAGCGGAACATCGTGACGGCACGGCCGAACCGCTTCGGCCAACTTCAAAGATGGTCGCCGCGGATGAAAACTCGCAGATGACCAACGCGTCAACCGCGCATAAATGGCTCTGCGCAGCGCGTCCGCGCCAGACGCCGCGAACGGCAGCCCAACGCCTTGCTGGTCCAGCGAGGTGGAATCAGCCGCGCTTTGCGCGCGCGCGTTCGTGTAGCTGAAAAACGGCGCGGCCGATCGTCTTCGAACGTCGAATCGGACGGCTTCGAAAACTTCAAAAGTCGCGCGCGGCGATTCAGCTTTCGCAGAATGATACATGCCAGCGCGCGCGACTGAAAACCGCGCGCGCTGGCAGAAAAGAAGTCAGAAGTAGACCTTCAACCCGAGTTGAATGATGCGCGGGTCGCGTGCGCTGTTGTACTCGCCGAAGAACTGACCGAGCGGCGCCGTTGATCCCGTCGGACGCAGGTTGTTCGTGATCACCACCTGATCGTAGCTGTTGAAGATCGCCCCTCCGGTGATGAACCCTCCGCTCGGATTCGGAACGGCGAGGCTGGTCCCCGCATTTATGCTGGCAAACTGCGTGTGGTTGAAGGCATTGAACATCTCAAAGCGCAGTTGTAAGTAGCGCGTCCCTTCTTGACCAAAGGGGAAGTTCTTGAAGACCGAGATGTCGTGGTTGTTGATTCCCGGGTTGCGCATGTAATTGCGCGACCACGGACCGAGATAGCCGATGGGCGGGATGATGAACGCATTCGGATCGATCTGCAGACCGTTCGGACCGGGTTGCGGTCGGCTGCGCAGATTGAACCGAACCGGTTCGGTGTAAGATCCGATGATGCGTTGATTGGCGTTGATGCCCGCGATGCCGACGCCGAGTTCGAACGGCGTTCCCGTCGCTAGCTGCGAGATGCCGGAGACCTGCCAATTATCCAACAGAAAGCGGGCGAGCGGATTGTCGCCCAGATACCGGCTGAACTTCGGCAAGTCGACGACGTAGTTGGCGACGAAGACGTGCGTTCGGTCGAAAGAAGCGAGCCGGTAGTCGTACCTCCGCGTGTTGAACGGGTTGGTGTACTCGCCATCGCCGTTAGCCGTATCCATCGCCTTGGACCACGTGTAGGCGAGACCGAAAGTGAAGCGGTTGGCGAACCGCCGGTTGACCGACACCTGCAACGAATGGTAGTTGGACGAACCGACGAATTCGCGGTAAGCGATGTCGCCATATCCTGGATACTGACGCAGCAAGTTGATCGGCAAAGCGTTCGCTCCGCTGAAGCGGAAACCAGCGCGACGATAGACATCTGGCAGGTTGGGTTCCTCTTCGGGCACGACGCCGCCCGAAAAGCGCGTCGGATCTTGCGTGGCGCGCTGGAAGAGGGCGAGATAAGGGATGGCGTTCAAGTTGCGTTGCTGCGACAAATGGCGCGAAAGCGTCCCGACATAAGCCACGTCGAGCACCGTATTGAAACCGATCTCGCGTTGAACGCTCAAGCTGTAGCTATAGACGGTGGGGATGAATCCCTCTTTAGCGTAACCAACGACGCCAGGCGGCGCCAGCGCCCCTCCGGTCGCCAGATTGGGCAGATCGGTCAGCAGCCCGTAGAAGAGTTGCGGCGTGAGGATGGCGGGCGGCGATGTGATCATGTCAAACGCGAGGTTGCCTTGCAGACGGTCGTAGAAGATGCCGAACCCACCGCGCAACACGGTCTTGCGATCGCCGAACAGATCGTAAGCGAACCCAAAGCGCGGCCCCCACTGCGGTCCGCGACTGTCGTAACCGCCTTTCGGATACCCTTGATTGGTCCGTCCGATGCCGTTGGCGATGTCGCCTGAGCCGGGCACGATCAATCCGATGAAGCTCGCCGGAAGCGTGTTCTGCAACGTTGGGACGAAGCCCGGCGCGAGCAACTTCGGATCGACCGCGCGTCGGTTCGCCCCAGAAGAACACGGCGCCGCGTTGTTCAAGCATACCGGCACGTAGAGGCGAACGGCCTTGGCGCGATCGAAGAGAAACGGGTTGAAGACGCCCGTCTGCCGTCTTTCGTCATACTGTGGTTGATACCAAGCGACGCGCAGGCCGTAATCGAGCGTCAAACGCGGCCGAATGCGCCAGGTGTCTTGGACGTAGAATTCGGCGTTGGTGTAACGGTAAAAGCCGGTCAAGAAGTTGTTGGCCTGTTGATAGGTCGTGTAGATGCCGAGCAGCGCGTTGGCGAACGGGTGACCGGTGTCGAGCGGATTGTTCGCATCGCTGCTGAAGTTGATGTTGGCATTGATCGGGCCAAAAGACGTTTGGTTCTTTTGGCTTCGCTGAATGAAGAACCCGGCCTTGATCGTGTGCTCGCCGACGATCTTGGTCAGGTTGTCGATGAAGTTGAACGTGTTGTTGACGTTGCGAAACGGCAAGCCGTTGAAGCTCGTGCTCGGGAAAGATTGATTCGCGATGCCGCCGTAGATGAAGTTCGGGATGTAGTCGTCGGCGTTGACGTTCGGAAAGAGCAACGGGAAGCGCAAACCGTTGCGCGCTCGTGTCGCACGATCGTCCTCGGCAGCGAGCGTCAAGCGGTTGCGACTCGGTCCGAAGATGAACTCGTTGGTGAGCGTCGAATCGAAAGTGTGCGAGACGCTCAACACGCCGTTGATGCCGGGCTGCGGAAAGACGATGCGCGTCAGCGGGAAGTTCAGCCCGCTGGCAAACGTGCCGTAGGGCAATAGCTGCTTATCCTCGTTGTTGATGAATCGCCCGCTGAGGCGCGTCCGGTCGGTCACGTTCCAATCGATGCGCAGGATGTCTTCGCGGCGCGGATACTGGTGCGACTCCTGCGACGCGAAATTGTATTGCGGATTGCCCGCAATGTTCGGCAACGGGTAAAGGTTCAAAATCTCCTGCCCGTTGTAGAACCAACACCGACGCGGGATGATGTTGCCTGGGAAGGGCGTCCCCACGCCCAACCCCAAACAGTTGAGCGAATCGCGCACGACGATGGGCCGCCCATTGCCATCTGTGGTTTGCGAAAAGTCCCCGTTTCGCTCCGCTTGCGTGGGCACGCGGATCAAGCGCGCCGAGTTGGGCACAAGCTGCCGATAGAACTCTTGGTTCCAGAAGAAGAAGAGTTTGTTCTTGCCGCTCCAAAGCGCTGGACCTCCTTCGCCAAAGCGCGGCAGATAAACGGGCCCGCTGACATCGTACCCGTAGTAGTTGTAGCGGTAGAGCTGCCGCGGCAAACCGCGCGCGTTGTTGAAGAAGTTATTGGCGTTCAAACTGTCGTGGCGGCGGAAGTAGCGAAGCGTCCCGTGAAAATCGTTGGTGCCGGACTTGGTAACGAATTGAATGTACCCGCCCGCCGCTTTGCCGTATTCGGCCTGATAGTTCGACGTCAGAATCTTCACTTCGGCGACGGCATCCGGATTGATCGTCACGTGCAACGTCCCATTGCTTCCCGTATCGACGTTGGATGAACCGTCAATGGTCAACTCGTGCTGATTGCCGCGCGTCCCGTTGATGTGAAACGAACCGAGACCGCCTGGACCGGAAACCTGCGGATTGACGAAACTGACCACGCCGGGGATGACCTTCAACAGGTCGAGCATGTTGCGCCCGTTGAGCGCAAGGTCTTTGATCTGACGCGAGGTGATGATATCGGACCGCTCGCCCGATTCCGATTTAATCTGCAACTGCCCTGTATCGGCCGTCACCGTCACCGTTTCGGTGATCGCGCCAACCTCAAGGATGAACTCACCGACGTTCAAGCGATCCGCCGGACTCAAGACGATATCGGTCTTCTCGGTCTTTTTGAACCCTTGTTTTTCTACCCCGATGACGTACCTTCCCGGCGGAAGTTGCGCGAAGACGAAGATGCCGTCCTCGTTGGTCGTCGCTTTTTGTGAAAAACTCGTCGCTGGGTTGGTCGCCGTCACGGTCGCTCCGACAACGGCTGCGCCGCTCGCATCCCTGACCGTGCCGGAGATCGAGCCGGTGTTGGTCTGCGCTTTCGCGCCCGTAAGCGCGATGAACAGCATCAAGAAACAAGCTAGCTGCCACTGCATTTGGTCTCCCTCCTTTCGAGACGAAGTCCTAAGGTAAAGACGAAACCATTCATTCAATGAACCAACAAAGTCGCCAGCTAAACTGAAGTCGCTCCAGTCTCGCTGTCAATGCCGCCGCAGCTCTACGATCAATCCCCGTCAGAGCTAAAGAATCAAAGAAATGAATTTGTCGCAATATAGAACAAACTGCCCTCGAAAGCAATAGTGTCTTAGATAAACAATCGAGGAGAGGGCTTCGGATCCAACTGGAGTCTGGGTCCAGAGAAAGACTAGGTCGCAGCACATTTTCTGCTATGCCGAAGGTTATAAAAAGGTCTTGATTTCATGCCAATTCGGTTGTATGCTTGACGCGCACACGAGGCAAT
>NZ_PSLQ01000013.1:42033-59828 GCF_040289685.1 Pyrinomonas sp. | reverse complement strand
GGCGCTCCTCCCCATGCCTGAAGGCAGGGGTCTCCGCGCCGTCGTGATCCGATGAGCGCCCTACGAAGTCGGTTTACCCCCCTCGAAAGGCACGCGCGCAGCGATTCCGCTTCGACGCAGGTGATCCGAGCCACGCGACTCGGCGTCCTTTCGCTGCTGCTTTTATCGCAAGCGATCGCGCAAGCTCCGGCGCCGAAACCGATTCCGGATGAAACGGCGCTTCGCCGTCACGTTCAGACGCTCGCTTCCGAAAAGTTCGAGGGGCGGCGCGCCGGAACGCCCGGAGCGGCGCTGGCCGCGCGCTACATCGCCGAAGAGTTCGCACGGTTGGGGCTGCGCCCCTGCTGTGCGACATCGCACGATCTTGAGCAACCTGCTTATCGAGACTACTGGCAAACCTTCAACCTCGCGGGTCGCGGTCAACTGGGCCAGCGCAACGAGATGTCGTTCACCGATGCGGAGGGCGCAACGCTCGATTTGCGCCTGAACGAAGATTGGGTGCCATTGATGTGGACGGCGAGCGCGCGCGTCGAGGAGATTCCGGCGGTGGTCGTCAATGGCGGCATCGTCGCCGAGGAGTTGAAACGCGACGACTACGCTGGCCTCGACCTTCGCGGCAAAGCCGTCATTCTGCCCTCGATGGTGCCTGAAGAGGCTGACCCGCACAACCCGCTGGCGCGCTACGCTGAACCGAGGTGGCGCGCGACCGCAGCGCGCGAACGCGGCGCACGCGCCATCATCTTCGTCTCCAGCCAGACGCGGCTTGCCGATGATCCGTTGGTCCGCTCCGAAGCAGAGCACGCGGCAGGCGACGCGCAGCTCATCGCGGTGGTGGTCTCACAAGCCGCCGCGCGGCGCTTGCTCGCCGCTAATGGCGTTCGCCGCACTGACGTCTCGCTAGCGAACGAGCCAAACGGCGCTGCATCGCGCGTGCGCGCCGATGGCATTCGGTTAACGATTCAGACCGAGATCGTTCGCCGCAATCTCGAAACGGCCAACGTGATCGGCATCGTCGAAGGGGCCGATCCCGCACTGCGCGCGGAGGCCGTGCTCATCGGCGCACACTACGATCACTTGGGCTTGGGCGGACGCGGCAGCCTCGCGCCAGACCAACGCGCGATTCATTACGGCGCCGACGATAACGCTTCCGGCACGGCGGCGCTCATCGAGCTAGCGCGCATCTTCACCCAGCAACGCCCGCGTCGCACATTCATCTTCGCCGCGTTCGGCGGTGAGGAACTTGGGCTGCTCGGCTCGAATCACTACGTGCGCAACCCTGTCTTCCCGCTCGCGCAAACGGTCGCCATGCTTAACATGGATATGATCGGGAGGCTGCGCCAAGGTCGCCTAACCGTGGGCGGCGTCGGATCGGCTTCCGAGTGGCGCGCGTTGGTCGAAGAAGTCAACCGACGGCTGACGCCAATGCGATCGGGCGGCGGCGCAGCAACGCAAGGGATCTTTAATCTAACGCTCAACCCAGATGGATTTGGGCCGAGCGATCACGCTTCCTTTTACGCCCGGCGCGTCCCTGTGCTCTTCTTCTGGACCGGGACGCACGAAGATTATCACAGGCCTTCCGATACGGCGGACAAGATCAACTACGTCGGGCAAACGCAGATCGCCCTTTTCGTCGCTGAAATCGCGCGCGAAATAGATCGTTTGCCGCAGCGCCCGACCTATGCGATCACGCGCGGCGAGCCCAGCGGGCGCACGACTGGTTTCCGCGTCTATCTCGGGACGATCCCGAACTACGCCGAGTCTGATCGCGGCGTGCGACTCGAAGCGGTGCGCGAAGGGTCGCCTGCGGCGCGCGCTGGACTCAAAAGCGGCGACCTGATCGTTAAACTCGCTGGACGCGAAGTGCGCAACATATACGACTACACCAACGCGCTATCGGAGATGCAACCGAACGTCGAGTACGAGGTCGAAGTCGAACGGGATGGACGCCGCCTGCGCCTACGGATCACGCCCGAAGCTCGAAGGAGGTGACGCCCATACGCACTTAGCGAGAGGGTTCAAAAAAGTCGAGGATGGGTTTTAGGCCGTTTTCGGCGGTTTTCAGCGCGCAAGAGTCGTGATCCAGGGTTGCCAGAGCATCCGAACTCTGACCAAGCGGTCAAATCGAGCGAAAAACGCCCCACAAAAGGCAGGAAGCGATCTCAAACGAGGGCGAGTGATCGCCCGCGCTGAGAGCTTTTCCGGCCATAGACATCTTCGCCCGAAATCGGCCATAATGGCTCCCTTTGAACGCTGACTCCCGTTCGATGCTTTTTCGGCAGGACGCATAGGAAGCCGCGCTTCCTTGCGTTCTCGCCGAGGCCCTGAAGACCGGTTCCAAAAGGAAAGGAAATTTTCGGGTCGTGGCCTTTTTGGAGGCTTTGAGTTTCGGGTTCGTTGCGTCTTCTCGCGTCGCTTATTTCGCCCTCTGGTCGGGATTGATCGGAGTGGCCTTGGCCGCGCTCACCTACGTTTCGATCAGACGCCAGCCAGCCGGCAACGAAGCGATGCGCTTTATCGCCGAGCAGATACATGACGGAGCGATGGCCTTTCTGAAACGCGAGTACACGGCGCTCATCCCTTTTCTGCTCGTCGTCGCTGCGCTTCTCGGCTGGACCATCGGCGTGGGAACGGCGCTCGCTTACATCGCCGGCGGCTGCTCGTCGGTGCTCGCCGGACTAGCCGGTATGGAGGCCGCAACACGCGCCAACGTGCGCACGTCGGAAGCAGCACGCGTTGCCGGACAAGCGAACGCGCTGCGCATCGCTTTCAACGGCGGCGCAGTGATGGGCCTATGCGTCGCCAGTTTAGGGCTTGTCGGCATCGGCGCGATCTTCAACTACTTCGCGCCTGACATCGCTTCCGATGCCGATTGGCGCGCTTTTTCCGAAAAGATCTCCGGGTTCGCCATGGGCGCCTCATCCATCGCGCTATTTGCGCGCGTCGGCGGCGGCATTTACACCAAAGCAGCAGACGTTGGCGCTGATCTCGTTGGCAAGGTCGAAGCCGGCATTCCGGAAGATGATCCGCGCAATCCGGCGGTGATCGCCGATAACGTCGGCGACAACGTCGGCGATGTCGCTGGCATGGGTGCTGATATCTTCGAGTCCTACGTCGGTGCCGTCATCGCCGCCATCGCCATCGCGGCGACGACGCCGGAGATCGTCAATAACTTCAACGCCGTCAGTTTGCCCATCGCCTACACCATGGCCGGACTCTTCGCCTCGGTGGTCGGCATCGGCGCGATGCGCCTCTTCGAGAAGCACGACCCGGCATCTGCCCTGCGCTGGACCACCATCAGCGCCGCCGGATTGTTTCTCGCCTGCGCCTTCTTCTTGACGGCTTGGCTTCCCATTGAACAACGGCGCACCGACGGCACGACCTACAGCTTGCTCGGTCCATTCTGGGCGGTATTGGCCGGAACGCTGGCAGGCGTCTTGATCGGTCTCATAACGGAGTACTACACGGCATCGCGTCCCGTGCGCCGCATCGCCGATGCATCCCGTACCGGCGTTGCGACCAACATCATCACCGGCCTCGCCGTCGGCATGCAGAGCGTCCTTCTCCCCGTGATCGTCATTTGCGCGGCGACCTATGCAGCTTACGTCCTCTCCGGCCTGTACGGGATCGCCATTGCCGCCGTCGGCATGCTCGCGACCGTGGGCGTAACCATGTCGGTGGACGCCTATGGGCCGATTGCAGACAACGCCGGTGGCATCGCCGAGCTGTCGCGTCTTGGGCCGGAAGTCAGAAAGATCACGGACGGGCTGGACGCGCTCGGCAACACCACTGCCGCCATCGGCAAAGGCTTCGCCATCGGCAGCGCGGCATTGACGGCGCTGGCGCTCTTTAGCGCTTACGCTTCTGCGGTGGGACTTGGCGCGCGCGGACTCAATCTGGTCGACCCAATGACGGTGATCGGGCTGTTCATCGGCGGCGCGATGCCCTTTTTCATCACGGCGACGACCATGACCGCTGTTGGACGCGCTGCCCAAGGCATGGTCGAGGAGGTGCGCCGTCAATTTCGCGAGATCCCCGGCTTGTTGCAGGGCAATGGGCGTCCCGATCCGGCTCGTTGCGTGGACATCTCGACGCGCGCGGCTCTGCGCGAAATGATCCTGCCGGGTGCCAGCGCCGTCGCCGTTCCCATCATCGTCGGCAAGATGCTCGGCATCGAAGCGCTTGGCGGTCTGCTCGCCGGGGCGACGGTGACCGGCGTTATGCTCGCGCTCTTCATGGCCAATGCGGGCGGAGCGTGGGATAATGCCAAGAAGCAGATCGAAGTGGGCGCTTTCGGCGGCAAGGGGTCGGAGGCACACAAAGCAGCCGTCGTTGGCGATACGGTGGGCGATCCGTTCAAGGATACGTCCGGACCGTCGCTCAACATTTTGATCAAGTTGATGTCGGTTGTCAGTCTCGTGCTCGCGCCGTGGTTCATCCGTTGAGGGCGCGGCGCACGCGAAGTTTTCGTCCCATCGAACTTCAAGTTGAATTCATGAAAGGAAACCGGAAGCGTTATGCGAACCCAAGTGTCGCTTCTCTCTAAACGTCAGATGTTCCACAGAAGAGTCGTCGAACGGTTGAACGAGGTGAAAGGCGGCGCGCTTCGCCGTGCCGTCTTCGCTTTCGGCGCGCTGTGCGTCCTGTTGTCGAGCGGCGTCGGCGCGCTCGCCCAAACGCACGGAAATGGCGCAACCCCGCATCGGGGCGGCGGCGAAGCCAGCCTCGTGCTGCCCGATCTGACGCAAGCTTCGTTTCTCGGGCTCGATGGGCGAACGATCTTGCTCATCGGGTTGCTCGTCTGTTTCCTCGGCATGATGTTCGGGTTGGCCATCTACATGCAGCTCAAAAATCTCCCCGTGCACCGCGCGATGCGGGAGATTTCGGAGCTGATCTATGAGACGTGCAAAACCTATCTCGTCACGCAGGGCAAATTCCTCCTGATCCTCGAAGGCTTCATCGCCGTCATCATCGTCCTTTACTTCGGCTTCTTGCTCGGCTTTGAGGCCTCGCGCGTGCTGATCATCCTGCTCTTCAGCCTGATCGGCATCGCCGGCAGCTACGGCGTCGCGTGGTTCGGCATTCGCGTCAACACCTTCGCCAACTCGCGCACGGCCTTCGCTAGCCTCGAAGGGAAACCTTTTCCGGTCTATTCGATCCCGCTCAAAGCCGGCATGAGCATCGGGATGCTCCTGATCAGCGTCGAGCTGTTGATCATGCTCTTCATCCTGCTCTTCGTGCCGGGCGAATACGCAGGTCCGTGCTTCATCGGCTTCGCCATCGGCGAATCTTTGGGTGCGGCAGCGCTGCGCATTGCGGGCGGCATCTTCACCAAGATCGCCGACATCGGTTCCGACCTGATGAAGATCGTCTTCGGCATCAAAGAGGACGACGCGCGCAATCCCGGCGTGATCGCCGATTGTACGGGCGACAACGCGGGCGATTCAATCGGACCGACAGCCGATGGCTTTGAAACCTACGGCGTCACGGGCGTCGCGCTGATCACCTTCATCCTGCTGGGCGTGCCGAATCCAACCGTGCAGGTGCAGTTGCTCGTCTGGATCTTCATGATGCGCATCATGATGGTGGTGGCGAGCGCGCTCTCCTACTTCATCAACGAAGCGATTGCGCGCGCGCGTTACGGCAACGTCGCCGAGATGAACTTCGAACAACCTTTGACCAATCTCGTCTGGTTGACTTCGATCATCTCGATTGCGCTTACCTACGTCGTCTCCTACTTGATTATTCCGGATCTCGGCGGCGATACCACCTTGTGGTGGAAGCTTGCGGCCATCATCTCGTGCGGAACGCTAGCGGGCGCGATCATCCCGGAACTGGTCAAAGTCTTCACCTCGACCGAATCGCGCCACGTCAAGGAGGTGGTCACAAGCTCGCAAGAGGGCGGCGCCTCACTCAACATCCTTTCGGGCTTCGTCGCCGGTAACTTCTCCGCCTACTGGCTCGGCATCGGCATCGTCGCCTTGATGACGGTCGCCTACTACTTCAGCTCAATGGGCTTGAGCGCGCTCATGGTCGCCGCCCCGGTATTCGCTTTCGGCTTGGTCGCCTTTGGCTTCCTCGGCATGGGACCGGTGACGATCGCCGTTGACTCCTATGGGCCGGTGACGGACAACGCGCAGTCGGTCTACGAACTATCGCTCATCGAGCAAGTGCCGAACGTTGAAGAGGAGATCAAGCGCGATTTCGGGCGCACAGTCCACTTCGAACGCGCCAAGCATCTGCTCGAAGCCAACGACGGCGCAGGCAACACCTTCAAGGCAACCGCCAAACCCGTGCTCATCGGAACGGCGGTGGTCGGCGCGACGACGATGACTTTTTCGATCATCATGGCGCTCACCGCTGGATTGACGACCAACACGCAGAACCTCTCGCTGCTTCATGCGCCGTTCGTCCTCGGCCTGATCACCGGCGGCGCGATGATCTACTGGTTCACGGGCGCTTCGACCCAAGCCGTGACGACCGGAGCCTATCGCGCCGTTGAATTCATCAAACGGAACATCCGCCTCGAAGGCGTCGAAAAAGCCTCGGTTGCAGATAGCAAGCGCGTGGTCGAAATCTGCACGCGCTATGCGCAACGCGGGATGTTCAACATCTTCCTGGCGATCTTCTTCGGCACACTGGCCTTCGCTTTCGTCGAACCCTATTTCTTCATCGGTTACCTGATCTCCATCGCCGTCTTCGGCCTCTACCAAGCGATCTTCATGGCCAACGCCGGCGGCGCATGGGACAACGCGAAGAAGATCGTCGAAGTCGAACTCAAACAGAAGGGGACCGAACTTCATGCGGCGACGGTGGTCGGCGATACCGTCGGTGATCCGTTCAAAGACACGTCATCCGTGGCGATGAACCCGGTCATCAAGTTCACGACGCTCTTCGGGCTGCTGGCCGTCGAACTCGCTGTGAAATTGACGAGCGATTACGGAGCCAGCGCTAGCCACTTTCTAGCCGCGGCGTTCCTCGCCGTTTCGCTCGTCTTCGTTTGGCGCTCGTTCTACGCGATGCGGATCGGATTGGAGAAGCTGGAGACGCAAGCGGCTTCGCCAGCGACAGGAGATTAAGGCGTCAGCGAATCCGGCTGACGAATGGTTGAAGAGAGGCGATCTCAAAAGATCGCCTCTTTTGTTTTCAGCGCGAGCGGCCTTTGATCTGACCGAAACGCAAATCAAACCGGCGTGCGGCTTCCTTACTGCCCGCGCCCTTGACTAGCGCGCGCGCCAGCCCCTCCCTCACCCGCGGGAGAGACTGGGCAGGTCCCTGATCGCCCTGTTGGCGACGCCCGCGGCCAAAGTCTCTTCGCCTCCGACCGAAGTCAAGCGAACCCATTTGGCTTTATCCGATGAGGTACGCAAGGAGCTTGCGCGCAACTAACGGGCGGCGAGGTCCCGTTCGCTGACGATCTGCCAATCGGCGCGCTTCTCCCAGACCAACTGTTGCGTGGCCGCTCCCCGTCGCTGCGCGAAATTGAACCTTTTGAGGAAAGTCATAGTGGCGCGCCGTCCATCGGGCGAAAGGGCGATGCGCGGCGCGGCGATTTCCAAATTGAAACGCTGTCCGCTCGATAGGTAACGCGCTTTGTCAGCCCTCACGTCGGCGCGTGAGACGTTGCGTTGCAGATAGTAACGTTCGAGCACAGGCGCATAAAACTGCATCAACTCGTCCAGACCGCCTCGGTTAGTCGCCCGCGCCCACTCGGCAACTTTCGCACGTAGTTCGTCTACGGCGTTTGAAGATGGGACGATCTTTTCTGCAAGCTGCGCCGATGCGCCCTCTTTCACAGGCGGCGCTTGCGCGCTGCTTTCCGCTTTTGGCGCTGGTTCGGTTCCGCCACCCGGCGCAGCTTCCGCTCGCGTCTGTGCGCCGCGCGTCAAAGTCTCTTGTTTAGCAAGCCAGACGAAGACGCCGGAGCTGAAAGCGATGGCGAAGAAAACGAACGCATACACCCAAGGGAACGCATGGCGTCGGAGGCTGCTTTCGGTGACCGCGCTTTTTCGCTTCGCTTCATCCGAAGCCTCATTTCCGCCAAAGCGCAACGATCTTCGGCTGAAAACCTCCGGGGAGAAGGAATCCACAGCCGGTCCCGCACGGCGTCCGCCTACTTCGCGCGCCTCTTCGGCTGAAATCCGCTCGCCTCCTTCCGGTTCGATCTTCTGTGGCCCAGTTCCTGTCGGAGTTTTGCGCCGAGATGCATCGCCATCAGTGGACCAACCAGTCGTGTCCATCGAAGTTTTAAGCTGAACTTCGGCCGTGGCCCTTTCGGCAGGAGGACGCGAAAGTTTTTCCGCGATCGCTTCGCCATCGTGCGAGATGTTTTGGAAGGCGACGTCCTCGACGGCGGAGCGCGAATCGGCTTTCACGGGCAGCGTCTCGGTCTTTTCCACAGGCGGCGAAATTTCCACTATGGATTTGAAAGCTTGCAAGCTGCGTTGCAGCTCCGCCGCAACGTCCTCGCCGAAAAGAATCACTGGCCCTGGCACTCCGCGCCACGAGATGGACGATTGATCGCTAACGACGAATCGCAAGCGACACCCGCCCTCCGTCTCCTCCGTCGCCTCCGCTTCGAGCAGCGCACGCGCGCATCCCTCGTTCAACAAATAGGCCGAGCGATTCGGCGCGGACTCAATCTTTTCGGCGACCCATCGCCCGTTCGTGCCCGCAGCCGCTTCCGTCAGCCAGAAAGAATGACGCTCATCTATGGCGAGCACGGCGATGACGCGCTCGATCCAGCGTGGAACGCAGTTCGGATCACTGAACGCGGCTAACACGCGCGTTGCCGACGCCTTGACCGTTACCCATTGTTCGCACCTGCGCATGGTTGATGGAGCAGGCGAGGTCCTCTTGCTCTCTGTTCCCCCAACAAGGAAGGCATCTCGCAATAAGCTTAATCGATCATCGGCAAAAGACGCAATGCGCAAAAGGCCTGTTCCTAAACCAAGTAAAGCGCCGCTAGCGCCGAACCGAAGGACCGTAACTCGCTGGCGCGCGCAAGTGGGAGGGACGAACCGAGACGGCAACCGCTTCGTCTATGCGACATGAAGGCAGCGGACGAGAAGGAAGCCCACGACCTTCTCGTCCGCTGCCTCAAGGGAGGACCGGCTTAGAAATTGAGCCGGAGAACGATCTGCACCAAGCGACCGCCTGGATCGTTGGTCGTCGAAAGGTCTTGGTAAACGGTTCCGCTACCGAGTTGGCCAAAGGTCAGACCGCCGAATCCGCCGATCGTAACGGAATTAGCAGCCCAACCGCCGACGCGGAAGTTGACGTTGTTGATCGCGTTCAGGAACTCGCCGCGCAGTTCGAAGTTGGCCGTCTCCGAAATCTTTATGCGCTTGACCAAGCTCATGTCGAGTCGAACGAAGCGCGGGCCATGAAGGACGAGGTTGGCAAAGCCACACTGTCCAGCGAATGCCGGAATGCAATCAGGGCCTCCTGCCGGGGCGATATACTTGCCCGTCGGAGCGCCCAACGAGAACCCCGTCGGCGTTACGTTGAACGCGCGAATGGTGTTCTGAATCACGTCTGGATCGAGGAAATAAACGATCCGGTTCGGTTCTTTGCGCACTTCGACGAACTTTTGCAACTCTTTGCGGTCCATGTTGACGAGGCGCACGTTCGTCAATCGGAACGGCGTCCCGCTCTGAACACGTGCCGTGCCATGGACGGCCCACCCGCCGATCAACCGATCGAGGAAGCCGTTCGCCTCGCCGAAGAACGTTCTCCCACGACCGAACGGAAGCTCGTAGATCCAGTTCGCCTTGAAGGCATGACGGATATCGAACGGCGAGAGGGTCTTCGCCAAATTCGGCTGGCGCAGGGTCGGATACTGGCTAAAGACCTCAGAGCTGACGTCGTACATGTTCGTCAACGACTTCGACCACGTGTAGCTTGCTTGCACGAGCAGCCCTTGCGACAAGCGTCGCCGCAATTCGATCGTCAAGCCGTCGTACCAAGAATGTCCGCCGTTATCTACCACGAACGCCCCGCCGAGTTTATCCGGGTTGACCACGAAGAAGTTCGGCGGCAAGCCAGCGTTGATTCCGTTGGCGCGTAAGCCGGCGCTCCCCAGTATGTTATTGGCGAAGCCTACCGGGCTCGGATTGTTGACCGCGAGCAGGTTCAGAAAAGCTGTGTTGGCAAAGAAGGACGACGTGTAACGCGCTGGGTCGTTGGCCTGCGCCGCAGGTATGCCGCTGAAGTAAGCGAGCATGATCGGCAACGGCGAGGTTCCAGGGACGCCCGTATAGGCGAAGGTGTTACCGCGTCCAGCCGCGATGTTCGCTTGGAGATTGGCCTGCGCAAGGCGGAACTCGTTTAGAAAACCGTTCTCAATGACGTTGATCTCATTGAGATTATACTGCCGCCAGAGCTTCACACCGCGCGTCCCGACGTAACGCGCTTCGACGACCATGTCTTTGGTGATTTCGCGCTGGATGCCGAACGTCCACGATTGAACGTAGCCGAGCTTGAGATTCGGGTCGAAAGCGTTTGCTGAATCGGTTACCGCACCGGTGATCGGATAATTCGGCGCGCTCGGGAATGAAGGGGGCGCGAGGCTCGCACGATCGCGCAGCAACGTTCCGGGCGTGAGGTTGCCGAGCAAGATGCTTCTTGCCGCCGTCACCGTGCCGCCCGGATTAGCTCCGAGAATGCTGGAAACAACGTTCATCCCTTCGCGCACGAAGGCGATCGAGTATCCGGCGCGAATCACACTTTGCCCACCGCTGCCGAACAGTCGGTTGAGAAAACCGCCCTTCCAATCGGGGCTCCAGGTGAAACCGACGCTCGGGGCGAAGTTATTGTAGTCGGTGTTGTACGGCTTGTCGCCCGGCTTGAACTGGATGTACTGCGTCGGGCGTCCCTGCAACACCCCCGGTCGGAAGAGATTGCCTGGTCCAGATACGCCGAAAAGGTCCTGATATGTGGTAAACGAATAGTTGTTGTTGAGCGCCGTAAACGGGAATTGCACTTCCCAACGCAAGCCCATGGTGAGCGTCAAATTGGGCCTGTACCGCCATGTGTCCTGCACGTACAACCCCATCTCGCGCTGCCGTGCGCGCTCGATGTAATCGCCAAGGTAACGATACTGCCCGCTCTTCTCATCCAGCGCTGCAACGCCGCTGACGCTTGTCACACGCCCGACCAAAACGGCGTAGATGGCGCGGGCAGTTGCCAGATCACCCGTGGAAGCGCCCGGGAAGTTAGCCGCGGTGAAGATGCGCGAAGCTGGATCGCTGGAGTCAATTCCGAACCCAATGGTGGGCACTACACCGCCCGGAAACCCCTGCTGCCAAAGATTGACCTGCGTAAAGCTCCCGCCGATATTGAACGTGTGGTTGCCAGCGATGTAGGTCAAGTTATCTGTGAACTGTTTGATCGGCGAGTTGCGACGACTCGTGCCGGTCGTTACCGTCGCGTTGCTGATTCCGGCAGCGTTGATGTTGAGGCTGAATCCGCCTTGATTTTGGAACTGCCCCGGATTCACTTCCGGGAAGAAGAGCACCGTGCCGCCAGTAAGACCGAACCGCGCTTCGTTGACCAACCTCGGCGAGAAGGTCGCACGCCACGCCGTGACGTTGGAGAAGCGGTTCGATTTCTGGCTGCCAAAATTCGGAAAGCCGGGGAAAGCTGGGTCAACGCCGTTGAGGAAATCAACGACGGAGTCGAACTTCTGGTAGTTGTAAATGTTCTCCAAGTGGTGATTCGGCGTCAGGTTCAGGTCGAAACGAACCGTCGGGAAATAGCGTTTCTGACCACCAGTGTTGATGAAACTGAAAGCTTGGTAATTCGGATCGCTCAACTGACGCACGCCGCCAGCACTTGTCGAGCTACGAATAGCGGCGAGCAACGACCCGATGGTCGGATCGATCGTCGAGGTACAGGGAATAAATGGCGTCGCAGTCGCTCCCGCAGGGTTGCAATTCGTTGCCGCTGCAACCGTGAGCAGGTTGACCGAGCGCGTGCCGCCAGCATACTGAAAGATACCTTGCTGAGCAAGCGGACTGAAAATCGTCCGTTCGCGCAAGGTGCGCTCCGGCAAACGGAACTCCTCGTAGTTGACGAAGAAGAAAGCCCGGTCCCGTCCGTTGAAGAGGCCTGGGATGACGATGGGGCCGCCCAATCTCCCGCCGAATTGATTGAGCAGCACGCGGTTGCGCGGAGCTTTCCCATCCACCGGGTCGGGTGGTAGATCGCGGTTGTTGAACCAATAGTTGGCGTTGAGCGACGGATTGCGGTGGTACCAGTAAAGGCTACCGCGTAAATCGTTCGTGCCGCCGCGCGTGACGAACTTAATCTGCACTGCTCCCTCACCGGAGCTTTCCGCGCCCGGCGTGGCGGTCGAGAGCGTCACTTCTTCAATGGCATCGATGCGCGGACGAATGTACGTGAAAAACCCATCGCCCGACTTCAAGAGGTTATCTTGGACGTTGACGCCATCGATTGTGATGTTAAGCGCGCCCTTTGGCAAACCGTTCACCGATGAAGCGCGCGGTCGCCCGGCCTGCGCCGTCCCAGGAAGCAACAGGACCAGATCGAGGGCGTC
Source organism: Pyrinomonas sp. (assembly GCF_040289685.1). Classification (NCBI taxonomy): domain Bacteria; kingdom Pseudomonadati; phylum Acidobacteriota; class Blastocatellia; order Blastocatellales; family Pyrinomonadaceae; genus Pyrinomonas; species Pyrinomonas sp. The sequence continues at coordinate 47,272 of NZ_PSLQ01000013.1, read as the reverse complement.
ACGTGAGGTGAAGGGTAGTTCCGTGATCTGGCGTCCGGTGATCGTCGTGGCGACGTTTGCTGATTGCGTCTGGAGCAGCTCGCCGCCAGCGCCCGTGATCGTCACCGATTCGGTGATCTGCCCGGGTTCAAGCGCGACGTTGACGCTCGAAGCCTTGCCGACGTCGATCTTGACCTCTTGCAAGACTGCTTGCTTGAAACCTTGCGCGGTGATGGTCACCGTGTAAGTACCTACGGCCAACGACGGAACGGTGAACGTCCCGTTGTCCGACGTCTGCGTCGTAAACTCCGCTCCGGTTGCGTTGTTCTTGACCGTAACGGTCGCACCTGCGACCACCGCGCCGGTCTGATCGGTGACGGTGCCCGCAAGCGTCCCCGTAGAACTGACTTGACCGAAAGCAAGAGCGCTCGAGGCAAGCAAGAACAGGATCAGAAGCGCTGATCTGTGAGCGAAAAGCTTCATCTTGGGCATCCTCCATATCTTGCATATCTTGATCTCGATTTAAAGCTTCAAGATTCAAAGAGCTATCATGAAGCCAGCAAAAACAGCGAAAACCGATAATTGCTAGATGAAGCTTGCAGAGGTCCCGATTGTTTATATGCAAATCGCATGCCTCTCTCCCCGCGATAACGGAAACCTTAGAACAACAAAGACTTAGAGAGTCGGTTGCGAGACGCGGAACGAAATTTTCTCCAAAAATTCGGATTTTCATCCAAAAATTTGGATGCCTTTTGAATGCCCGTGCATCAATCGGGCAATGTGACCAAATTTAAAGAGCGCATCCGCGAACGCTTTGGATCAAAGATTTGAGCGCGGGCGGTCGGTCCGAGATCGAGCAGCGCGTTTACAAGAGAGCCAAACGCGCCCGAGGGCACAAGATCGGACAGCGCATGAAAGGTCTTCAGATCAGAAGAGCGGATGCTGGCTATCTCGTCAGCATTTTAGCCTTTGAACGCTGCGACGCGCTTGGCTGCGCGCGTTTGGCGAGACGCCGACGAGCCGGTCAACTTTGTGGCTTTTGAACGGTTGTGGCCCCGCGCTCCGAAGGCAGCAACCGAGATGGATCAGGCGCTTCGGGCGAAGTGTGGGCGTGAATCGCTTTCCATTCGCTGCCGATGCGTTGAAAAACCAGCGTCAATCTTCCCGAAGCCCTCTCCGGCGTGCCGCGGAAAGTTTGCGCTTGCGTCCAGAGGCACGTAACGAGCGCCGCGTTCGAACCGAGCATGTGCACGCGCACATCGCGCACATCGAGCTTTACGTCCTTGACGTCGGCGTACAGGCTCACGCGATTGGCGCGCACCTGCTCCCAGCCTTTGGTTACCGTGCCGTTGTTGTTGAAGATGATGAGTTGCGGAGAATTCCAATAAACGCTCATCACCTCATCAACGTCAGCGCGGCGGATGCCGTCGAGCAGCTTCTCAAAAGCCGCCCGCACAGCCTGCTCTCCCGAATCAGAGGCGCGCGCGCTTGCCTGTCCGGCTCGCGTTCGGCTCTGTCGAGCGGGACCAGTTTGCGCCCGTTTCGAAGCGCTTGACATCGGCGCCGTGGGCTGCGGGGCGCCTGCCTGTTGTCCGCAAACCGCGGGCGCAAAGAAGAAGCTGATGATGAAAGCGAAAGAGATGTTCAATCCGCTTTGGAATTTCGAGGGCATGGCGCGATGAAAAACCCCAGCGAACGTCATGGCCAAATCATACCTCCCCCAGATGAGAATTTGTCAGAAGACCAAGGATGCGATCTCGCGTCGCAGCTCAAGGGCTGATCAGATCAGCCGCCGCGCGCAAGCGTCGGACCGAACGCTCGCGCCCCAGCGCCTCGAAAACGTCGAACATCGAAGGGCCGACCGCTTGCCCGGTCAGCGCCGTGCGCGCCGCGTTGATCAACAAACCGGCTTTGACGCCAGCCTCCTCAGCGAACGCGCGCAAAGCTCGTTCGACGTTCTCCGCCGTAAACGGTTCGACCTCTTCGAGCGCACGCGCCAGCTTCGGCAGCAGCTCTTTCAGGCGCGGCTCGCGTCGCAAGTTCTTCTCGACGGCCGCTTCGTCGAAAGAGAATTCGTCGCTGAAATAGGCGCGCCCTTGACCGGAGAAATCTTTGAGCGTGTGGAAGCGCTGCCGGATCAAATCAACCGTCCGCCTGAACCACTCGCGCCGTTCGCCTTGGTATTCGGCGCGCCACAAGCCCGCAGACTCCAATTCCGCGCGCACGAACGGCAACAGTTCATCGAGCGGCATGCGATGAATGTATTCAGCATTCATCCAAAGGGCTTTGGGATCGGTCCACTGGCGCGGATCGCGTTCGTTGAAATTGAAGATCGCGTTCGAGCGATGGATGCCTTCGAGCGAAAAGCGTTCGATCATCTCGTCGAGCGTCATGATCTCTTTGCCGTCGGCGGGCGACCAACCGAGCAGCGCGAGGAAGTTGCGAAACGCCGCCGGAAGGAAACCCCGATCGCGATAGGTCGTCAACGAAACGACTTCGCCGTGTTTGCGCTTCGATAGTTTCGCCTTGTTCGGCGCCAAGATCAGCGGCAAATGGGCGAATTGCGGCACGGGCGCGCCGAGCGCGCGATAGATCAAAATCTGCTTGTGCGTGTTGGTCAGGTGATCCTGTCCGCGTATGACGTGCGTGATGCCCATTTCGATGTCGTCGCACACGACCGAGAGGTTGTAGAGCGGATGGCCGTCGGAGCGGACAAGGACGAGATCTTCGATCTCGGCGTAGTCGCGCTCCTGCTTGCCATAGACGATGTCATGAAACTCCGAAATCCCTTCGCGCGGCACCTTCAGACGAATGGCGAACGGCTCGCCCGCCGCCGCGCGACGGTCCGATTCTTCGCGCGGAAGATCGCGGTATGGGTTGGTCTGGGTTTCGCCCCCCGCCGCCGCACGACGCGCACGCGCGGCGATCTCTTGCTTGACGTTCGCCTCCGACCGCTCTTCGCGCGGCGTGAAATCGCGGTAGGCTTTTCCTTCTTCGAGAAGACGATGCGCAACAGCGCGATGCTTTTCCGCATTCGCCGATTGAAACACGACCTCCTCATCGTAATCCAGACCGAGCCAAGCAAGCCCCTCGAAGATCGAACGCGTCGATTCTTCGGTCGAGCGTTGCAGATCGGTGTCCTCAATGCGCAACAAGAACTTCCCGCCTTGCTTGCGCGCAAAGAGCCAGTTGTAAAGCGCCGTGCGCGCTGCGCCGATGTGCAAATATCCGGTTGGAGAAGGAGCGAAACGTACCCTCACACTCATCTTCTTAAACCTTCCATTTAACTTTCGATTAATACTCTCGGTAGCGGCTCACAAAATGCGAGATCCTGCCGCGTGACCTTCCGTTCAACGCCGGATCGCTTGATTTTAAATAGATCAGGCGATCAGACGGAAGCTACCACATCGGCGATGAGAAAGCATATGGCCAGCATCATGCCGAATCGACCCGAAAGCTTTCTCTCTCAAGCTATTACTCGCGTAAGATGCGCCCTCTTTTAGTGCGTTCGATGCGATAGAGGTGGCGCTTTGAAAGACTGAACCCGTACTCAAACCTTCGGACTTAGTCTGCGCTCTAACTCATCTAGCTTCCGTTCCAGTCGGTCGAAGCGTTCGAGCAGTTCCGCGTGTTGCCTTTCGACCAAGCGCGGCTCTTTCCCCTTGATGAAGAATGTGCCCCCTGGCTCCAAAACGCAACGTTCGATCTCGTCGAGGCTGGCGAAGCCTTGCCGATGCGCCACGGCCAACAGCTCCGATTCGGTCATCAACTCCTTGGCCAGCCCTTCGGGGACCACGCGCCCGTTTTCGATCAACACGGTCGGCTCGCCTTCGAGCAACTGGTCCAAACGGCGATGTTTGAAGACGAGTCGCACGACTAAATAGTTAATTCCGAGAAGCGAGAAGGCGCCGATGATGCCGCCCGTCACGGAGGTGTCATCGCCGATGATGGCGTTCTGCACCGTGTTCGAGAGCGAGAGCAAGACGACGAGGTCGAACGGATTTAGTTGCGCCAGCTCGCGTTTCCCGAAGATGCGCAAGAAGATGACGAGGGAGAGGTAAACGATAACGGGGCGTAAGACCTTCTCGGCGACCGGCAGCGCGAGATGGAACATGTCGCGCCAGATCGCTTCGCTCCACACTGACACAGCGAAGACGGTCATGCTTCACGAGCAAAACGGGCGGAAACGAAACTGGGCCGCCCGACGATGGAGCAGCCCACTTCGGAAACCTTCTGGCGGAGGTGGCAGGATTCGAACCTGCGAAGGGCTTTTGACCCTTAACGGTTTAGCAAACCGCCGCCTTAAGCCTCTCGGCCACACCTCCGCGACCCTCGAAATCGAAGGGCAAGGAGCTATTTTAATTTGCGCGCGCCGATTGTCAAGGCGCGCGCCCTTTCACCCGCCTTTGGAATCGCTTTGAAGCCGAGGCTTTTTCCCCGCTTTTCACGACCAACCTTCCGCTTTGAATTTTGTTTGGAGCCGCGCGCTCGCAACACGCAAAGCGCGGCTAATACGCTTTTCTCGTTTTCGCTGCTATCGGCAAGTTTTAGGCGAATGATAAAATCGCGCTGGGGAGAGGGGCAGCGGAACCGAGCCATGCAGCGACGAGATTTCCTCAAAGGCTTGACGACGGCAGCGCTGGCTGGCCTCGCTGCTTCTTCCGCTTACGCGCAATTCATCGAGCCTTTCGCCTACGAAGTGACGCAGACTGAGATCGCCATCGAGGGACTTCCCGACAGCTTCGATGGGTTTCGCATCGTGCAGATCACCGACGTGCACCATAGTCGGCTCGTGCCGCTCGAAGAAGTGCGTCGTGTCGTCGGGTTGGCCAATCGAGCAGCGGGCGACTTGATCGTGCTGACAGGGGATTACACCACCGCGCGTCGCCGCTACATCGAACCATGCGCGGAGGTCCTGAGCGAACTTATGGCGCCAGCGGGCGTTTGGGCTGTGCTCGGCAATCACGACCATTATACCGACCCGGAGCTGACGGCGCGGGCGCTCGCGCGCGCGAAGATCAACGTGCTTGGCAACGCCAACACGCGGCTTCGACGCGGCGCAGAAGAGCTTCAACTCGTCGGCATCGATGATTGGTCGTGGGGCGCGACCGATTGGAAACGCGCCTTCAAGGGCACAGACCGCAAGCGCCCAATCATTCTGCTTTCGCATCAGCCGCGCGTCTTCGCCATGCCGGAGACGGAAGGGGTCTCGCTCATTTTGAGCGGTCACACTCATGGCGGGCAGATCAGCCTGCCACTG